>JAWVZC010000057.1:0-15199 GCA_033722415.1 Balneolaceae bacterium
GGTTGGATTTGCGGTAATGGTCGAAAGTGTCGGGTCGATGGTCCCGGAGGGCGTGACCGTAAAGCTGTTGCTTTCGCCCGCAATATCCTGTCCCTGGTCGGCATATATTTTGGTGGAACCGCTGGAGATCAGCGTGACGGCGGTATCCAGCACACCGCTCTGGAAATTATCGGTGGTGAAGCTGCTTACCGTGGTCCCGTTGATCTGAATGGTGGCGTCGGCGGTAACCTCGACCGTGCCGGTAAAATCTGTTTTAACATCGCCGTTGCCGTCGCGGGCGGTTATGCGGATGGGAAACTCGGTCCCGGCCTGCTGCTGTGTGATATCGGAGCCGTCCGGGGCGGTGATATCATATCCCGCCAGCTGATCCGCACTGATGATCAGGAAAGGGTCGCTCAACACGGGGGCGCTGATCCCGGTAAACCGGGCGGTAAGCTGTACCTCACCGAGAGTGGCGGTGCTGGTGATACTTAGATTGTTGAAGCTGGCAACTCCGTTGGCGTCGGTCTGTGCGGAGCGCGTGGAACCTGATTTCAAAAATGATTCATCATCGATGGTCACGGTGGTCCCGCCGGTTGATACCTTGTTCCCGTATTGGTCCAGCAGCTGCAGGGTTACCGGCGGACTGATCGTGCCGTTTTGGGCGGTATTGGTTGGTTGCTGGATATACGAGAGGCCGGAGGCGGCAGCGGGATTTACAATAACCTGGCTGGAGGTGAGGCCGGAAAGTCCGCTGCTCTCGAACCGCAGCGTAATGGTATCTGCGGTGGTGGTGTAGAGGTCGGTGAATGAGACCTCTCCGTTCGATGCGGTCTGCGTAAGCGTGCCGGAGAGCGAGCCTTCGCCGGTATTGATGCTGGCCGTTACCTGGGTGGTGTTGTCGGTGGTAACCTTGTTTCCGAATTGATCCTGCAGGAAGATGACCGGCTGAGTGGGGAACGCACTGCCGGCAGTAGCGGTGGATGAAGGTTGAGTGTTGATGACCATCCGGTCCGTGGAACGGGGCAGCACCGTAATGGTTTGCGAAGGGGTTGTACCTGCCCCGCTGTAACTAACCTGAATCTGGGCACTCCCGGTTTTATCGGATGAAAATGTGGCGCTTTTCAAGTCGGTTGAAGGGGTCAGGGCGGTCTGCTGCACGTTCCCCGAAACGTTGATCAGCGTCCAGTCCGCTTCACTGGCAAGCGCCACATTCTGAACGAAGTTATTGCCGACATCCCGGCCAATGGCATAGCCGGTGACCGACTCTCCCGCCAGGATATCCCGGCTCTGCAAGACTTGGCCGCTTCCGTCGGCGGCATCCTCAACAATTACCTCGTTGATGGCCCCAACGTCCGTGCTGAGATCACCGTAGTTCTTGTCCGGCCCGGTGGTGCCGGTATTGCTGATCTGTCCGGTCGTGGGTACATTTGTTGTGTTGGGACGCAGCTGGAGCCCCTGGATTTCGACCCGGCCGGGTCCCTGGCCGTTACCCCGGGTGCTGCTCTCGGTGTCAACCGTGAAGGTAACCTCGGATTGGGTAATCGATGTGAAACTCACCTGCAGCTGCGTATTGGCCGCCCCGGTGGGAGCGATGGTTATGGTGATATCTGCACCGGTTAGTGCGTCATTCCAGACAAAACCGCCCGGTAGCGTCAGCACAATCGTGCCGTTTTGGGCAAGCTGTCCCGCAGCGGTTTCTCTAATTATAGGACCGTCAATTGTCGTAAATCCCTGTGTGGCAACGGAATCAATTGACAGGTTGGTTCCGCCGGAGGCCTTGATCACATCCGCAGTCTGGGCATAGAGGGAACCCGGGGCGAGATAAAGCATAACAAGGACCAGGTGAATGTACCACCTGCGGGTACCCAGTACTGACCTCGATCTGTCGATGACTACTTTCAAGCCGCTTCTATATGTAGATGATTAAGGCAGGATTCTTCACTGTATCTTCTAATATAGAGATTTCATTATGAAACCCGGAATTAGAATGAATTAACCCGGATTATTCACCAATAAATTTGGTCGTGAACGAGGCGAAGGAAAATGGCGGGGGATAGGTACTTTTGTACCTCAATCACGTTATGTTCTTCTTCAACGAAGTGCATGGCACAATTTCGCAGATAGCTGCAGCTGTACTCAAATTTGAGCTTCAGGTAAATTTCGATATATCTAATAATATTACGGGCGTAATCTCCTGTTTTTACGATTTCGTGAAAATCCGGGCTAGTTTAGAGCCTTTTACCCTTGCGGTGTGAGGGAGCTGTTCCGGTACTGCAAAACGGCATTGCCGGTGCAGTGCAGAACCGTTCACGTCGATTGCAATGTCGGGATCTCAGGTAACAACCGGTGCACGTGCCCGGGTGAACATTCCCAGGATTATGCCGGCCTCATGTTCCTGTGTTGCATGGAGTTGGACTCCGAGAGATTTAGGACGGATCAATCCCGATACGGAACGTAAAACAGCGCTCGGTTACACCCGGTAATTTCGGTAGCATTACACGTCTGAAGTTTCTATGTTTTCCATCGCCGCGCAACTTGGTAGCCACCTGGTGAAGTTTGAATGCCTTCATACTATAAAAGTAGATTGCGGCGACTGTCCTGCGGTGCGGAAGGTCACTTCGTGCGGGAGAAGTACAATGTGCAATCGAATTCCGGCTACCGCTGGCGGTTTAATGTTCACCAATATAACTGGAATCGCAAGGTCCAATGACACCGGGAAGCATCTAAATGAAATACCTGATACTTGGAGCCGGGGGACAACTGGGTTCCGAATGGATCCAGGTCATGGAACACCGGGAGGCCGGCGACTCCACGGTTAAAGGATTGTCCTCCGCGGAACTGGACATCACCGATTACGACGCTCTTAAGGCTACCTTGCACTCCGAAGAGCCGGATCTCATCATAAATTGTGCCGCATATACCGATGTGGATGGTGCCGAGGAGGACCGCGAGATCGCTCGCCGCGTGAATAGCGGAGCGGTGGCAAACCTGGCAAATCTCTGCTCGAGGTCGGGCTGCAAACTCGTTCACTTTTCGACCGATTATGTATTTTCCGGTTCTCTTTCCGATCGCATGAAATTTCCCCGTGGCTATCCGGAAGAACACCGGACCGCACCGGTCAACTGGTATGGTGAAACCAAATGGCGCGGCGAGCAGGCAATCCGCCAGTCGGGAGTTGAGCACCTGATTATCCGTGTTTCGTGGCTTTGCGGACAGTATGGGCGTAACTTTGTAACGACGATGCTGGAACTTGCCCGGAAGAGAGATTTTCTGGATGTGGTCAACGACCAATGGGGAAGTCCCACCTTTACCCGACAGGTGGTGGACCAAACGTTGACCCTCCTCCGCAAATCGCTAACGGGTACCTACCATCTCACCTCAAAAGGGGTAATAACATGGTATGATTTAGCGAAAGAAATTTTTACACTCAAGAAGATGGATATCAAGGTAAAACCGGTTTCGTCAGAGCGATTTGCCGGTACAGCTGCCAGACCCGCTTTTTCCAAACTGGATACCCGGAAGTTTGAAGAGCAGACAGGCGATAAAGTCATCGACTGGAGATTGGGACTGGAGAACCTGCTTACTCAGCTTGACAACCATTAAACAGTTGCATCAGTAGGTGGACGCTCTATCCCCGGAATGAATCCCGGGATTTGCGGCCAGTCACACTGTGTCCATGTGCAGGAGAATGGAATTCTGGTACATGCACATAAGGCTATTTGACAGTAAGTTTGCTTCGGTGGTATTAGCTGCCGTTAACACCGCAATTCACTGCGGTGAATAAAGATAGCGCCAAAAGCAAAATAAACCCTGTTAACGTGTTACCGATAACAAACTGCATAACATAGAATTGATGACTTTTGAGCAGACAGATATCCCTGATGTTTACGTAATCAAACCGGAGGTATATGAAGACAGGCGTGGTTTCTTTTTAGAAACCTTTCGCAGAAGTTACTTCAGGAATCAGGGTATTGATGTTGAATTTGTCCAGGATAATATGTCCTCATCCATGAGGGGGGTTATCCGGGGACTGCACTACCAGATAGAAAACCGGCAGGCCAAACTTCTGATGGTGCCGAAAGGCAAAATATTGGATGTGGCCGTTGATCTGCGCCGGGGTTCTCCCACCTTCGGCAAGCACGTGAAAGCCGAACTTTCCGGGCAAAACAAACATCAGCTCTACATACCGGTCGGATTTGCCCATGGATACGCCGTCCTCGAAGATGACACACTGGTTTCTTACAAATGTTCTGACTACTATAACCCGCAGGGAGAACGTGGTTTGTACTGGAACGACCCGGAACTGGATATCGACTGGAGTATCTCGGATACCATCGTATCCGAAAAGGATCAGCATCAGCCGCACCTGCGTGAAATTCCAACTGAAGACCTTTTTGAGTATAAGCCATGAGAATTCTTGTAACCGGTGGAGCGGGATTTATCGGATCAAACCTGCTTCTCTACCTGTTTGAAAAGTACCCGGAGTATGAATTCCTGAATATTGACAAGCTCACCTATGCGTCCGACCCGGGGCGTTTGAAATCAATAAAGCAGGCCAACCGCTATATATTTAAAAAGGTGGACCTGGTCGACCGGGAGGCGGTCCGCGATATCGTTCGGAAGTTTGATCCGAACGGAGTATTTCACCTGGCGGCAGAATCGCATGTTGACAACTCTATTACCGGTCCGGAACCGTTTGTTTTGTCCAACGTAGTCGGCACATTCAACCTGCTGGAAGAGTGTAAACAACACTGGGAGCGGGAGGGGGGCGCGCTGCAGGAAAACCGTTTCCTGCACGTTTCTACCGACGAGGTGTACGGTACGCTGGATGATGAGGGGGCGTTCTCCGAGGATACGCCGTATGCCCCGAACTCTCCCTACTCGGCAACCAAGGCGGGCAGTGATTTCCTGGTCCGGGCCTACCATCACACCTACGGAATGAACGTGGTGACGACCAACTGTTCCAACAACTTCGGTCGATTTCAGCATGAGGAAAAACTGATACCCACCGTAATTAGGAGTGCATTAACCCATGAATCGATTCCCGTCTACGGAAAGGGAGAGAACGTCCGCGACTGGCTCTACGTGGAGGATCACTGCCGGGCGCTGGATCTGGCCTTTACCGACGGGATTGCCGGAGAGACCTACTGTATCGGGGGAGACAATGAATGGCGCAACATCGACCTGGTGCAGGCTATATGTGATATACTGAATGACACGGTTGGAGAAGGGCCGGATGGTGATTACAAAAACCTGATCGAGTTTGTAACGGACCGCCCCGGGCATGACTACCGGTATGCAATCGACGCTTCCAAAATAAAAGAGCAACTGGGCTGGCGGCCGATACGTAATTTTGAGGAGAGCCTCCGCGAAACAGTACGATGGTACGAAGAACGATACAGGAACCACGGATAACCCGTAACGAGACCGGCTGCTTCGAACCTGTACCAGTGCCAACACCTCCTGGAGGAATGATGGGGTCCTTGCCCTCTTCAAGCGATACTTCAGTTTACCCCTACACCACTTTGTCCTTCAGGTTGTTGAAATCCACTTTCGTGTGAAACTCGCCGTTTTCCCCCATCGGATCGATCCCGGACGGGAGCGTTCGTACAAATCCCTGGGCATACAATTCCCCGACCCTGATATAGTTCTGGTACTCCTCTTGTACTGCAGAAATAGTCACTTTCACCGGCTGCAGGATCAGTACCGGTAGCAGTTCGTTCAGGTCTTTGTGCCAGATCGGGAAGAAACATTCATACCCCATGGCCCCGAACTGTTCTTCTCGCCACTCCCTGATATCCTGCAGCTTCCAGTCGCCGTATATCAGGCGGTCGATCTCCTCATCCAGCTCTTCCAGTGCCTGCCTGATGCGCGACAGGTATACCTCGTTGGGGCACTCCGGTGGAAGAGGTACGGCGATCAGCGGGAGTCCCAGAAAATCGGCTTGCCTCCGGATATGGCTCATCGCAATGTTTTGGTGGGGAACAACATCGGTCTCCTCGTTATAGGTTGTTAGCAGCGATATTTCCCGATCGTTCCCGTACTCCCGCCTGTAAAACTGCAGGGCCAGGTAGGCGTCCTTGCCGCCACTCCAGAATAAAATATCCATAGTTCCGGTGATTGAGGTCAAGGTATTCGAAGAACGGAACGAATTTAAATCAGATTCTGAATTCCGACTTCTGAATTCCTATATTTCGAAGCAGTTTAACGGGCTGATTAACGATTTAATAAAAAATAACAGATAATGGATAAACGCAACTACTGGCTGATGAAATCGGAACCGGAAGCATACAGTATCGATGATCTTAAGCGCGACGGTGTGGAACCGTGGGACGGCATACGAAACTACGAGGCCCGCAACTACATGCGTGATGAGATGGAGATCGGCGATGGTGTGTTGTTTTACCATTCCAATGTACGCCCTCCCGTGATTGTTGGTACCATGGAGGTGGCCAGTGAACCGTATCCCGATCCCACCCAGTTTGATCCCGATTCGAAATACTTCGATGAAAAAAGCAGCGAGGAGGATCCCACATGGGAACTGGTGGATGTGAAATTTGTCCAGAAATTCGATAATCCGGTAACAAGGGACGCTCTCAAGAAGGAACCGGTTCTGGAAGATATGGTACTGCTGAACCGCTTTCGGCTCTCCATTACGCCTGTCACCGAACAGGAATGGCTCAAAATTCACGAGATGGCCGGGGCCGATCCGAAGTAGTGGAGGCAGTGGCTCCGCGTCGCACTCCGGCGGTGTAGCCGGGTTGAGATCGGGCGCGTACCGACGGCAGCTACACACGGGGGCAAAATTGGCCTCAATCATGAATCAGTTACCAACAACCTGCAATCCCTTCCACCTGCTCAACGACGTGTTACCGGGGAAACGAACCAATAACAAAATCAACAAATTTTACAAACGGGTCGGATGACGAAAGAGATTGAAGAAGTATTTTTACGAACAAAGGGCATCCTGCCGGTACAAAAACTCCGCAAGCTGGCACAGGCCGGCATTGTAAGCAGCCGGGAGGGATACCCGCTTCGTGACAACCAGTTTCAACCCAACTCCATCGACCTGAGACTGGGGGAGAAGGCATACCGCGTGCGCTGCAGCTTCCTTCCGGAGGATGAGACCGTGGAAAGCAAGGTTGAAAAGCTTCAGCAGTATGAATTTTCGATAACGGACGGGGCCGTGCTGGAGCCGAACTGTGTCTACATCATTCCGCTGCTGGAACAGCTGCACCTGCCGGGACATATCACCCCCCAGCAGACGCTGTTTGACGGGGAGGAATCGGGCGATCCCATCCGGATCATTTCGGATGAGCACCTGACCGCCAAGGCCAACCCGAAAAGCACGACGGGGCGCCTCGATATTTTTACGCGTGTCATAACCGACTTCTCCCACCGCTTTGAGGAGATACGCTCCGGCTACAGCGGTAATTTGTACCTGGAGGTGGTGCCGAAATCGTTCCCGATCAAGGTGCGAACCGGTCATCGCCTGAACCAGCTTCGTATCCGTCACGGGTACACGTTGCTTTCAGACCAGGATATTCTCCGCACTCATCACTCCGATCCCCTGCTGTTTGACGAGGGGGGCGATGCCATCCCGATGGACCAGATCAAGGTGAACAACGGGCTGTTTATGAGTGTGAACCTGCACGGGGAGGAGGGGCAGATTGTCGGGTACAAGGCCAAGAAACACCGGGACCTCATCGATCTGGATAACATCGACTTTTACGAGGTGGGCAACTTCTGGGAACCGATATATCACCAGAAAGATGATCACCTGATCCTGGAGCCTGAGGCGTTTTACATCTTCGCCTCCAAGGAGCGCTGTCATATCCCGAAGCACCTGGCAGCCGAGATGATCGCCTACGATACCGGCTCGGGGGAGCTTCGAACGCACTACGCCGGGTTTTTCGACAGCGGGTTCGGAGGCTCGGCAGCGACGGGCGGGGCGCGTGCCGTGCTTGAAGTTCGCTCACACGATGTCCCCTTCCTGATCGAAGATGGACAGACCTTTTGCAGCATGAAGTTTGAACCCAATACCGAGATTCCGGAATTTGTCTATGGGACCGAAATAGCGAGCAATTACCAGGGACAGGGCCTGAAACTGGGTAAACATTTTAAACAGACAGATGAGCAGATATAGTGTCACAAAATGCGTCTGCCATGATCGCACATTCTGCGAAATCAGGGATTTTGCCGCGGGTAACGGGTATACCACGGTGGAAGAACTGCAGGCGGAAGATTATTGCAGCTGCCAGTGCCGTTTTTGTGTGCCCTATATCGAAATGATGTTTGAGACGGGAGAAACAACGTTTGAACCGGGAGCCTGCCGGTCCCGGTCCCGGACCCGGAAATAGTGATAACCAGGTTGCGCCAATGAATCTTTTTTATGCACCGCCGGAGCAGATCCAGGGTAACCGCATAGAGCTGGAGGGCCAGCAGGCTCGGCACGCGGCAAAAGTACTTCGGTACGGGGAGGGAGATCGGATATCGGTGACCGACGGCGCCGGGTTTTGGTATGACGGCATTGTCCGGCGGGTACTGGGAGAGGTCGTCCTGGTTGAGATAACAGGCCGGGAGCAGCATCCGCCGCAAAACCCGCGCCTCACATTAGCACTGGGTATCATTAAAAAACGGGATCGGCTGGAATTTGCCGTTGAAAAAGCCGTGGAACTGGGTGCGGCCGAAATTATTCTGTACCGGAGTGATCATACCGTCAAGGAGAATATTCGGATAGACCGGCTGGAATCTACGGCCGTGGCAGCGATGAAACAGAGTCTGCGAGTTCGTCTGCCTTCCATATCCCTGCATAACTCGGTACAGGAGGTGGCTGATCGTTACCTGTCGGATCTGGGGCAGCGGATGTTGGTTGCCCACGAAAAAAGCGACAGTTCGCCGGGGGTGCCGGATACGTTCAAAAAAGAGCAGAACCTGTTGCTGGTCGTCGGTCCGGAGGGAGGGTTATCCGGCGACGAAGTCGAATACCTGCAGGAGATGGGGGGGTGGTTGGTATCACTGGGACAGTACCGGTTGCGAACCGAAACAGCAGTGGTGGCCTTGATGAGCCAGTTTCTCTGAATACGCCTTGTCACCCCGGGCGCTGTAACTCGTTATGCGATACTTTCGATGGAGACGGGTGGGAGAGCGACATTAAAATAAAGCGTGTTACCCGGATGGCGGTCTTGATAACGATCGCTTACCGGGTATCACGCAAAGTGGTTAGAGGCAGGGACCCTGGCAAATTAAATTACCGTTCTTCACCGGGCATTGCCCCGTGGTTTGCAGCATACTCCTCGAGGTCCTGCACCTTGTCCCACAAGTTCATCGCTTCTTTCAGCACGTTATCAAACACGTCATTGATAACCGGGTAGTAGGCTTTAAGTCCCCAAACCTGTCGCGCCAGTTCCGCCTTCATAAAGCCGCGGGGCATCCACTCGATCTCTTCAAAATGCCCCTCCGGAATAAAGAGAGAATCGGAGCGGAAGTCCGGGCTGGGCACTTCATCGGTAATGACGAGATTGTTCTGCATCATTCGTTCTTTGAAGCGCTCGATATCTGAGGCAGCCCATTCGAACTCCTCGCGGAATTTTTCGTAGTTGTTTTCCCATTTTGCACGGAATTGATCCCCGTGGTCATCAAGGTAGTGACGTACAAATTCGAAACCCACCTGTTTGCGACGCATGAAATTGACCACTGCAGCAGACTGGGAGGTATCTTCCTGGACAATATGGTCGGGAACGATGCCCCCGCCGCCGTAGACCGTGCGGCCGGCATCGGTACTGAATTTGAGCGAATCAGGTACATCGGAAATAAACTCGAATGCATCGGAGTAGGCGTCATCCGACCGGTGGATCACTTCGTAGGCGTACTGTTCACGTCCCTCCTTGGAGTAGGGCTTCTGGATAAGCCGTCCCGAGGGGGTATAGTAACGGGAAATGGTAACACGAATACTGCTGGAGTCCACCAGTTCATACTGCTGCTGAACCAGTCCCTTGCCGAATGTGCGCTGCCCTACGATCAGTCCGCGGTCGTGATCCTGAATGGCTCCGCTTACGATTTCGCTTGCAGAAGCCGATCCTTCGTTAACAAGGACGATGAGCGGTTTGTCCTTGAAGTAGCCGTCGCGGCGAGAATAGTATGAGCTGGTAAACCGGGTGTGGCGGCTTTTTGTGGACACCAGTTCGGTACCTTTTGGGAAAAATTCTTCCGCCATCGCGATGGCCTGCCCGAGATATCCGCCGGGATTGCTGCGCAGATCCAGCACCAGACGATCCATTCCCTTCTCTTTTAGGGATTTCATCGCATTCATAAACTCTTCGTGGGTAGTGGCGGCAAAACGGTTGATCTTGATATATCCCGTCTGCTCATCCAGCATGTAGGAGGTGTCCACCGTGTACAACGGAATATCATCGCGTGTTATGGTAAAGTGAAGCGGATTCTTAACGTGGGGACGTTTGATCGTTACATCCACCTCGGTACCCTTCTCTCCGCGCAGGGATCGCAGCACATCCTCGTTGTCAAAGCCGACCGCACTCTCGCCGTTGATTTTGACGATGCGGTCGCCGGACATGATACCGAGTTTGTCACTCGGTCCGCCGGAGATGGCTGTGATAACGGTAATGGTATCCTGAATGATGTTGAACTGGATGCCGATGCCCTGGAATTTGCCGGCAAACTCCTCCTGCACCTGCTCGTTGGTTTCCGGCTCAATATATACGGAGTGCGGGTCCAGCGATTTGAACATCGCCCGGAGTGCGTCCTCGGTGCGGGCCGACATGTTTTCCGACGGACTGTTGTTGGCCAGGTAGAGGTAGGCATCTTCAAACAAACGCATCGATTTTCCCAGGCTTTCGACCTCCCGGTTTCTCAGCTCGGTGGTGTCCAGGGGGGTCCCATCCAGAGACAGCGTGGTATCCGAAATGTTTTTAACCAGCCCTTTGATGCTGCTGCGGTACAGTTTCTCGAGATCCACTTTTTCAACGTAATTGTCGACAATGCGCCGCTGGGTTTGGATATATTTCTTAAGGTTTTTTTGGTGTATGTCATCCGGCTGGATTACCGAGTCGACACCGGCCGCCCAGAAAAGGGAGAGCACAAGAAGGATGGCCGCCTGCGGGGCGAAGAATTTTTTTAAACTCATATCGTATACACTTGTGTTTCGGATAGTCTTTAGCTCAACGAAAAAGAATCGGAAATATTTAGCTGTTGCTCCAACTCCTTATAAATAAACGTTATTTATTCATAAGATTAAATAAATAATTGAGAATTAACGTTCGGGTAAAACCGGAAAAGATTACAGGATATAATGGCTCAGATCTTTGTCCTTGACGAGGTCGTCCAGCTGTTTGTTGACGTAATCCTTGTCGATGGTCAGCTCGCCGCTGCCGATGTCGTCCGGCACGGCAAACAGGAGCTCATCCAGTAGGGTCGATAAGATCGTATGCAGCCGCCGGGCACCGATATTTTCGACGCGATCGTTGACCTGCGCGGCGATGGAGGCCACTTCCCGGATCGCGTTTTCGGTAAACTCGATCTCCACTCCTTCCGACCGCAGCATCGCCTGGTACTGCTTGGTCAGCGCGTTTTTCGGCTTGGTCAGGATATCGAAGAAGTCGTCCTCGGTCAGGGAGTTCAGCTCCACGCGGATCGGCATGCGGCCCTGCAGCTCGGGAATCAGGTCGGACGGTTTGGAAACGTGGAACGCTCCCGAACCGATAAACAAAATATGATCGGTCTTGATCATTCCATATTTCGTGGAAACCGAGCTGCCCTCGATGATCGGAAGCAGGTCGCGTTGTACGCCCTGCCGGCTCACATCCGGGCCGCCGCTTCCCTGTTTACTGGAATCCTCGGCCACTTTGTCGATTTCATCGATGAAAACGATCCCTTGTGTCTGAACCCGTTCCAGGGCTTCCTGTACGGCGGCGTCGTGGTCGATAAGCTTTTCCGCTTCTTCGTCCAGCAGCAGTTCCCGGGCCTCTGCAACCGTTACCTTCCGTTTCTTTTTCTGGTTGCCGGTGAGGTTGCCCAGCATATCCTGCAGGTTGATACCCATCTCTTCCATATTGCCCTGAGGGCCGAATACCTGCATCATCGGCTGCCGGTTTGATTTGACCTCGATCTCAATCTTTCGATCATCCAGTTCCCCATTCCTAAGCTTCTCCCGGAACTTCTCGCGCGTTCGCTGGTTCAGCTCCTGGTCGCTGGCCTGGTCGGGATCAAAATCGTCCTGGTTCGAACCAAATCCGGCGGAGTTGTTGGAGGCTTTTTTTACCGGTGGAATCAGGATATCCAGTATGCGATCCTCGACCGCTTTTTCCGCCTTTTCCTGGACCCGCTCCTGCATCTCCGTTTTCACCATGTTGATGGCGATATCTGTAAGGTCACGGATCATCGATTCCACATCGCGGCCCACGTAGCCCACCTCTGTAAATTTGGAGGCCTCCACCTTGATGAAGGGAGCGTTGGCCAGTTTGGCCAGCCGGCGTGCTATTTCGGTTTTCCCCACACCGGGAGGACCGATCAGCAGGATGTTGTTGGGCAGAATTTCATCGCGGATTTCCGCGTCCGAATTCATGCGTCGCCAGCGGTTGCGGAGGGCTATGGCCACCGATCGCTTGGCATCGTTTTGGCCTACGATATACTTGTTCAGCTCGGCAACGATCTGGCGCGGGGTTAAATTTTTCTGTTCAACTACGTTCTTCATGTCGGTTGTGTTAGTCTTCAATTTCAAGTATTGACAAATTGTGATTCGTGTAGATGCAGATATCGGCCGCTATATGCAGGGATTTTTCAACGATCTCCCGGGCCGACAATTCTGGTGCATTGCTTTTCAGGGCGCGTGCGGCCGCCAGGGCATAGGATCCACCGCTGCCAATGGCCAGTATTTGGTCATCCGGTTCTATAACATCGCCCTGCCCGGAGATTAACAGCGCCTTGTCTTTACTCATTACGACCAGCAGCGCTTCCAGTTTCCGCAGGAACTTGTCTTTACGCCACTCCTTGGCCATTTCCACGGCGGCGCGCTGAATGGTACCGTTGTACTGCTGAATTTTTTCTTCAAACTTTTCGAAAAGGGTAAAGGCGTCGGCGGTGGAACCGGCAAATCCGGCAAGAACCTTGTCCTGGTATAAACGTCGTACTTTGGTGACGGTGGCTTTCATAACGGTTTTGTCCATCGTTGCCTGGCCGTCGCCGCCTATGGCCACTTCACCGTTGTGCATAACACCCAGAACGGTGGTTGCCTTCAATTCGGGTAAACTCATATTGTGACGGGAAAAATCGTGTTAGTTAAGCTAATTTCTGTTTAGGAATCGGATTTGTAGTATTTCGACTTGGAGTCGCTTCGGGTTCGCCGGGCTTGTTGACTGCCGGGGCGCGGGGGGAGACCGTTGCGCTTGCCGGAGTCGCTGCCGCTCTTTTCGTAATAATCGAGATTTTCGCGTTTCGGCTTGCCGGAATCCAGCTCATGCAGCTTGGCCTCCGAACTCTGTATCAACTCGTCGATCGGCTCGTCGCGCATAACGGCATCGGTAATATCGATATCTGATCCCGAAAGGGTTACTTTGTACTCGTTAAGTGAGATGGAATCTTCGGCGATCAGGTTGATTTTGATGAAATATTTCATCATCCACTTCCAACGGATGCTGAGCCAGCCCTTGTCGAGATACGCTTTGAGATAGGGGTTGATATAGATATCGACGGAATTGTAGGAAGTGTTGGATTTGAACTTGCTGAGCCAGGCGTCCAGGTCGGCCACGATGGTGTTTTGGGTGACCACGTTCCCGGAACCGCCGCACATCGGGCACACCTTGGAGACGGAGTTGACCACGCTCGGGCGAATCCGCTGGCGGGTAATCTGCACCAGTCCGAAGTCGCTCATGCCGATGACATTGGTCTTGGCCTGGTCTTTCTTAAACTCCTTTTTCAGTTCATCGTATATTTTTTTGCGATTCTTGTCGCTTTTCAGGTCGATAAAATCGACGACGATGATACCGCCGATATCGCGCAGCCGCAGCTGTTTGGCCACCTCGCGCGCAGCTTCGAGATTGGTTTTCAGCGAGTTGTCTTCCTGTTTCTCCTTGGCGGCGTAGGGTCCGGAGTTCACATCCACCACATACATCGCTTCGGTCTGTTCAAAGATCAGGTAGCCGCCGGAGGGCATGCGAACCCGCGGACTGAAAATCGAGTCGACATCCTTGGCAATTTTCATGAAGTCGAAAATATGCTCGCGTCCCTTGTACAGCTCCACATTTGGCACCATGTGGGGGGCGATCTGGCTGACGTAGGATTTCAGCTCTTTAAACAGTTTCGGGTCATCGATAAGCACCCGGTCGTACTGTTTGGCAAACAGGTCGCGGATCAGGCTCTCAGTCATGTTAAGGTCCTGGTAGAGCAGGGCGGGGGGACGGGCGTCTTCCAGTCGGCCCAGGATTTTTTCCCACTTTTTAAGTATGTCCCGCATGTCATCCTCGATTGCCTGTTCATCCTGGCCCGAGGCCACGGTACGGACAATAACACCGAACCCGTCCGGCAGCATCGAACCCACGATTCCCTTCAGACGCCGGCGCTCCTTGTGATTGTTGATTTTCCGGGATACGGCGATATACTCACCCATCGGAATCAATACCAGGAATCGGCCGGCGATGGTGATATCCGTGGAAACACGGGGGCCTTTAGAACCGATCGGCTCCTTGACGATCTGTACAAGCAGCCGCTGGCCGGGATTCAGGATACGGCCGGCCCAGGTCTGCTTCTGGTAGTTGGAGATCTTGTCGAAGTTGATCTTCGAGAGCTCGTCACGCACTTTCTTGTCGACCGCCTCGCGGCCGTTCAGCATCTGGACATACTCCTTGAGATGATCACCCACGTCGGAAAAGTGCAGGAAGGCATCCTTCGGGGTGCCCATGTCGATAAACGCGGCGCGAATACCGCTCATCACCTTGTGTACTTCGGCAAGATAAATGTTGCCTACCGTGCGCTGGTTTTCTTCAGATTCTATAAAAAGCTGCGCCAGTTCTCCATCTTCCAGGAGGGCTATTCGGGTTTGCTTCCCCTTTGCGTGAATGATAATCTGATTCTTCATTGAAATCTGTTCTTTTCACGCAGTTGCTGTCCTCCGGACACATTGAGTCATAAATAAATTCATTGAAAATCGGTGAGTCACAGTCGTTGAAAAAAATGACATCCATTGACATAAGCGGAGGTTCAGCAA
>JAWVZC010000058.1:0-14934 GCA_033722415.1 Balneolaceae bacterium
CTTCGTTTCCACCCGGCATCCAGTACCGCATAGACAGCAGTACCGCAGACGATTACCGCGAGCGGCTCTCCCTGCTTACCGAAAACGGGGTATTGGCAATCCTCATTGTGATTTTTATACTGGCACTGTTCCTGGAGTACCGGCTGGCCTTCTGGGTCATGATGGGTATGACGATCTCATTCGTCGGGGCTCTTCTGTTCCTGCCGATCATCGGGCTCAGCATCAATATGATATCGATGTTCGGGTTCCTGGTGGTGCTCGGTATCGTTGTGGATGATGCCATCGTGGTGGGCGAGAATGTCTATGAGTACCGGCAGAAGGGGATGAGTTTTATCGAGGCGGCGATTAAGGGAACCCGTGATATGAGCAAGCCGGTCACGTTTGCCATCCTTACCAACATTATCGCATTTGTTCCCCTGCTGTTTATCCCGGGTGCCACCGGAAAGTACTGGTGGCCGCTTCCGGCCGTCGTGATCGTTGTACTCGCTGTTTCTCTTTTTGAGGCTCTTTTCATACTGCCGGCCCACCTTGGGCACAGTTCACAGCAGGAGAGCCGGTTTAAAATCGGTGAGACCATTCACCGCTGGCAGCAGGCGTTTGCCGAACGATTCAACCGGTTTGTGGATACCTACTTTCGATCGTTCCTGGAGCTCTGCCTGGAGTATCGCTACATCACACTGAGTACCGCCATCACCCTGCTGGTAATTGTGGGCGGCTACGGGTACAGCGACCACATGGGTATGGTGATGATGCCGGAGGTTTCGGCCGATGAGATCGAGGCCGGAGTATCGCTGCCGGTGGGCACTACTCCCGACCAGGCGGCGGCGGTGGCGATTGAAATCACCAACTCAACCCACCGGATGTTTGAGGAACACAACCTGTTTGAGGTGGCGGACGGGATCAAGACCAACGTGCGCGGGCAGAGTTTTATCGATGTTGAGATTGTAATGAAACCGCCCTCCGAGCGGGATATGTCGGCCCAGGAGGTTATTGAACTCTGGCGCGATAATATCGGTGATATCGAAGGGCTTGACCAGATTACATTTGAAGCGGAACGGGGTCCCGCCGGGTACCAGCAGGATATCAGCGTTGACCTGAGTCATTCCGATATCGAAGTACTGGAGAAAGCAAGCCAGGCCTTTTTTGACCGTGTAGAGGCCTTTGACGCCACCCGCGATGTCAACGACAACTACAACCGGGGCAAAACCCAGTTTGACTTTAAGCTGCTTCCCGAGGGACGACAACTCGGCTTAACGCCCGCGATGGTGGGGCAGCAGATCCGGGATGCCTTTTACGGGGCGCTTGCCATGCGACAGCTCCGGGGAACCAACGAAATCGAGGTGCGGGTTAAACTGCCGCGGGAACAGCGAAAAGACCTCTACCACCTGGAGGACTTGGTCATTCAAACCCCGGACGGCACCGAGGTGCCACTGCTCGATGTCGTCGAAATACAAGAAGGGGAGGCCTTCACTACCATTAATCGGCGGGACGGGCGACGGGTGGTTACCGTCGGTATGGATGCCGAACCCGCCAACGCTGTCACTCGGGTCCTGGAGTCGATTCAGACCGAGGTGCTGCCGCAGCTCAGAAGGGATTTCCCGGGCATCACCTGGAGTTTCGAGGGCAGTCAGGCCGAGATGCGGGAATCCACACAGGCACTCTGGGGCGGGTTTGCCCTGGCCATGATGGTGATATACGCGCTGCTGGCCGTGGCGCTGAACAGCTACATACAGCCTCTTATCGTGATGGGGGCGATACCGTTCGGCATTGTAGGGGCGGTAATCGGGCACATTCTGCTGGGATATGATCTCTCGCTGGTCAGTCTTATGGGGGTTATTGCCCTCTCCGGCGTGGTACTCAACGACTCGCTCATCATGATCGATTATGCCAACAAGCAGCGGGTCGATCACTCCCCGTTCCAGGCAATCCACGAAGCGGGTCTGCGCCGCTTCCGGCCGATTATGCTTACCACGTTCACCACATTCGGCGGGCTCACCCCCATTATCCTGGAGACCTCACGACAGGCCTACCACCTCATTCCGATGGCGATATCTCTCGGTTTCGGCATCATCTTCGCCACCTCAATCATCCTCGTGATCGTGCCCTGCCTCTACATGATTCTGGAGGATGTCGTATCATGGGTTAAAACGGCGTAAGAGATTGGTCCGGTAATAAGCCGGGTTCGCGGCAATATGCCTGCATTGCGTTGTACCGTTATATTTTAGCCGATACGTTGCCATCACTCTGCTGCATATCCACAACTATTGTAATGGGTGAAAATGCAGGGTTGTACGTATTCCCTCCGTAATCCCCAATCCCAAATCCTGCCCTCTTCACTGTCCGTAACCGTACACCCATTGTTTACAGGTGAACACGGGACCCGGGCGTAATGGCTTCAGCGGGTTTTTTAATGCCGGGTGTGTAACTTGGTACGGTAATTGACATATACCTGGTGAATAAGGCAGACATTGACCGGTGAGCGTGTCAGGGTGCCTTGCCGGTTCGGTGACGCAACTTTCCAGAAAATAATGACAAGCTGATGCTGAAAAACTATGTGAAACTGGCTGTTCGCCATCTGTTGAAAACGCGGCTCTTTTCGGGAATAAATATCCTCGGGCTCGCCGTGGGCATGGCTACCTGCCTGCTGATACTGTTTTATGTGAAGGATGAACTCTCCTACGACCGTTTTCACGAGCACCCGGACCGCATTTACCGGGTTGTGAGCGACTGGGGGGATTTCAGCATCCCGGCAACCAGTATATCGGTGGTCAACCGGCTGAAAGATGATTTTGCGGGGATCGAGAAATTGTCATGGATCATGCAGACCGGCGGACTGGTGGAATCGGGAGAGAACAGCTATATGGAGGAGCAGATCTACCTGGTGCCGCCCGCATTCCTGGACATGTTTCATTTCCCGTTGAAACGTGGTAATCCCGAATCCGTCCTGGATCGTCCCTTTACCATCGTATTGAGCTCCGGGATGGCCCGTAAATATTTTGGGGATCGAAACCCGGTTGGGGAATCACTCCGAATCGACAACCAGTTTGAGGTGGAGGTAACCGGGGTACTTGAACCGGTGCCTCACAACACGCATTTTGATTTCGATTTCCTTGCCTCGTGGCAGACGATGGAGGCCGCTTTCAACTATAGCGAATCGATGGACGGCCAGTGGGGCAGCAACAGCATATACACCTATCTGCAACTGGGAGAGAACACCGGGCCCGAAACAGTGGAGAAGGGCTTTCCCGATTTTGTTGATCGCCATGCCGGGGACAACTGGAACGGCTCTGAGCTGTCGCTGCAGCCGCTTACGGATATCCATCTATATTCGCACCACAATGATGAACTGGCCCCGAACAGCCGGGCGGTGTATGTGTATATATTCAGTGGTATCGCCCTGGCCATACTGCTGATCGCCTGTATCAATTTTGTTAATCTTTCGACCGCCCGTTCGGCCGAACGGGCCCGCGAGGTTGGCGTGCGCAGGGCACTGGGCGGTTACCGCGGTCAGCTGATCGGACAGTTTTTGACGGAATCGGTAATCCTGGCTGTCGCCGCCCTGGTAGTGTCTCTGATGCTGGTGCAGTGGGTAATGCCCCTGTACCGGGAGCTTTCCGGGAAACCATTCACGTTCGATATCCTGTATGAGCCGTTTACCGTGCTGCTGCTTGGTGTAGTGACCTTGGTGATCGGGGTACTGGCCGGAAGTTTCCCCGCCTTCGTGCTGTCCCGGTTTCGACCGGTATGCGTACTGCGAGGCATTATGCCTGCCACTTCAAGCGGGGAGTGGCTGCGAAAGGGCCTTGTCGTGTTTCAATTCACGGTATCCATTATACTCATCGCCGGTACCATTATCGTGTATAACCAGCTCGAATACCTGCGTTCGGCCAGCCTGGGGTTTGACCAGGAGCGGGTGGTTGTCGTACCGATGCTGGGGGGTGACGACCTGCATCAGCCGCAATACGAGGCTTTTAAGCAGGAGCTTCGTTCCCAGTCAGGGGTTGAACAGGTCACGGCTGCTTCCACCGGGCTGCCCAGCGAGCTGCTGGACGGGACCGGGATCGGTTTCGTCGAAGCGGGCCTTCAGGATGATTCCCTTGCCAGCCTGCGCCTGGTGTCGGTATCCCACGATTTTTTTGAGACGATGGGGGTAGAGATGATCGCCGGCCGGAGTTTCTCCACGGACTTTGCCACCGACTCCAGCGCGTACATCCTGAATGAGGCCGCCTTCCGGATGCTGGCCAGCGAGCTGCCGTCACCACTGAACGATCCATCGGAAGTGATCGGCAGGCAGTTGCGGGGATGGAACAACTTCCCGCCGGCCGGAGAGCTGATCGGGATCTCGGAGAATTTCAATATGGCCACACTCCACGAAAAAGTGGAGCCGGTCATCTTTATGATACGGCCCGACTGGTACGATAACTACCTGGTGCGGGTTGAGCCCGGCGATTTTGAAGGAAGTATCGCCACGCTTCAGCGGACCTGGGATCGTTTTTTCCCGGGCTGGCCGTTCGATTACCGTTTTGCCGACCAGGCCTTTGACGCCCGCTACCGGGCCGAGGAGCGACTGGGCAACATCTTCGGCATATTCGCAGTACTGGCGATTATCGTGGCCTGCCTCGGACTGTTCGGGCTGGCGGCATTTACCGCGGAAAAGAGAACCAAGGAGATCGGTATTCGCAAGGTGATGGGGGCCACGGTTGTCCAGGTCGTGACGCTGTTGTCCAGGGATTTTATGAAGGTTGTCGGTATCGCGTTCCTGTGTGCGGTGCCGGTGGCGTGGTATGCCATGCAGATGTGGCTGCAGGATTTTGCCTACCGGGTAGAGATCGGACCCGGCGTATTTATTACAGCCGGGGTCCTGGCCCTGTTGATCACCCTGGTTACCGTCAGCGGGCAGTCCCTTAAAGCGGCGTTTATGAACCCGGTACAAAGCCTGCGCAGTGAATGATTGGAATGAAAGGTGAAAAGGTAAACGTGAAAGATGAGAAGAGTAAACTAGGCATCGATGATTCCGTATTTCGACCATAAAAGGCGATCTATTTCCGGAATGTAACTGACACCAAACAAAGTGGTTATCAAAATGAGCTGACAGCTGCCAGCTCTCGGACTCCAGTTGTCAGTATGGAAAAAGATATAATGACTGAGAGCTGATCGCTGAAAAACTAACTGTTATGATAAAAAACTACATCAAAATTGCGATTCGTACCCTGGGCAAAAAGAAACTGTACAGTGCCATCAACATTTTCGGGCTGGCACTGGGTGTGGCCGTGTGCCTGGTGATATTTTTGTTCATACAGGATGAGTATTCGTTTGACGAGTTCCACACAAAATCGGACCGGATTTACCGGCTGGAGCAAGTTCGGTATGAAACCCCCGAAATTCCATATCGGCCCGGCCTGTCGATTGATACGCGCTCACCCGACGGCATAACCACGATATCCTATTTGCCACTGCCACTGGGACCCACACTGCAGGCACAGTACCCGGAGATTAAGCGGGCGGTGCGTGTTGATTACGGCAATGCCGTTCTGCGACGTGGTACCGAGGCGTTCGAAGAATCCATCACGTATGTGGATTCCACGTTTTTGAAGACCTTCTCGTTTTCGCTGCTTCGCGGCAACCCGGAATTGGCGCTGAATGATCCCAATGCGATTGTGCTGCGCGAGGATATGGCCAAAAAATATTTTGGCGATACGGATCCCATCGGCCGGGAACTGGCAATTACACTGCGTAATGACGAAAAGCTGTACACGGTGGCCGGCGTGGCTGAGAATCCCCCATCCAATTCGAGCCTTCCGTTTGATGTGTTGATACGGATCGAAAATCGACCCTACTATGAGGTGAATATGCAGCGGTGGAACAGCAACAACACACCGCTGTTCCTCGAGTTCGCGCCCGGGGCTGACATTGGTGCATTCAAGAAAAAGCTGGATCAGTTTACCCGGGAGCGTTTTCAATCCACCATTGATGATATGCGTTCCGAGCTCGGGGTGCCGGATGATACCAAAGTCTTTGAACTGGCCATGACCCCGCTTACAGGTATCCACCTGAATGCTGCCGTTAACTGGCCCAACGTGAGCAATCCGCTGTACTCCTACATCCTGGGGGGCATTGCGCTGCTGATTCTGGGTATTGCATGTATCAATTATGTTACACTGGCCCTGGCCCGATCATCCGGGCGGGCCAGGGAAGTCGGTATTCGGAAATCGTCCGGAGCCCGGCGTGGTCAGATTGCGACCCAGTTCTGGGGCGAAACCCAGCTGCTTACCGTACTGGCAATGCTGATTGGTGTGGGCCTCGCAGAACTCTCCCTGCCCCACTTCAATGAAATGGCCGGTAAATCCCTGGAAATAGACTACCTGCGGAATATACCCTTCCTCTCCGCCGTGCTGGGTATCACCCTCCTTACCGGGTTCATTGCCGGGAGCTATCCCGCGCTGGTACTGGCCCGGTATAACCCGGTGAAGGTGCTCAAAGGGAGTCGCACCGTCAGTTTTAAACCGAAGATGACCAAAGCACTGCTGGTATTGCAGTACAGCCTCTCGATCTTTCTGATCGTCAGCTCGCTCATTATGTACCGGCAGCTGGATTATGTCAGCAGCAAGAATATCGGGTACAACGCGGATCAGCTGCTATTTATCCCCACCCATACCGGGTGGACGGAGGAGGGGACACGGCTGATGGAGCGGTTCCGTGAAGAACTTCGCGGAACGCCGGGCATCGAACATATCAGCGGCATGGCACCCGCTTTCACCCGGGGGTATAACCGGTATGGGTTTCGGGTGGATGGGGTTTTCAAGAGCGCTGTTATCTACTATGTGGATCACAAGTTTATTGAAACGATGGGAATAGAGCTGCTTAAAGGACGCGATTTTTCGAAAGACCGACCGACGGACAAGACGGAATCGGTAATCGTTAACGAGGCGCTCGTTGACATGATGGACTGGGAAGATCCCGTTGGCAGGCAACTGCCCTGGAAAGGGGCGGAGAACCCCTCCACGGTGATCGGGGTGGTCAGGGATTTTCATTTCCAGTCACTGGAATCACCGATCGATCCCATGCTGCTGCATATGGATCCCGAACACGGCGGAATAAGCGGTATCGCGGTAAAATTGCAGGCAGGTGCAATCTCCGAAACACTGCCCGTAATTCAGGAAACCTGGGAATCTGTGGCACCCCTGGCACCTTTCGACTACTGGTTCCAGGATGAGGCGGTGGCCCGGCAGTATGAAGCCCATCGAAAATGGCTGAGCATCATGGGAGGGTCAACGTTCCTCGCCATCCTGATTGCCAGTATGGGACTCTTCGGCCTGGCCGGGATTACGGTTGTCAACAAGACCAGGGAGATCGGCATCCGCAAGGTGCTGGGAGCACGGCTGGAGCAGATCCTGTTGTTCCTCAACCGCGACCTGGTGAAGCTGGTCGGCGTGTCGCTCCTGCTGGCCGGACCGGTTTCATGGTACGTGATGCAACAATGGCTCATTGATTTTGCATACCATATCGAAATAAAAGGATGGGTATTCCTGGTTTCGGCACTGGCGGTACTGGGCATCGCGGGGCTGACGGTTAGCTATCATTCGGTAAAAGCGTCGCTCATCAATCCCGCTGAAAGTTTGAAACACGAATAAACAGGTTTGAGGGAAGAAAAAGCAAACGGGAATGGGAAATTTGAGAACCGCTCATAGAGGGTATTTTGCTTCTACCCCACACTCCCAAAATCGGCGTTCTCCCGTCATCTGCATTACCCTGTCCCGGACATTTATGGGGTGATTACCGGGACTTTTGTCGGGATGTCTTGCTGAAGTATAAATTTTGGTGAGATAGCCAGGCTGATATCAAAAGTTATGAATTTCAACAACGCAACAGACACAAAACAAACAATCAGCCGTCAACTCCCGTCAGTCAGTATGAATTACAAGTATTATGTCTGATTGCTGAGAGCTGACCGCTAAAACCGACTGCCATGCTGACAAACTATGTTAAAATCGCGGTTCGAAATATTAAACGTAACGCTCTCTACAGTGTCATCAGTATCCTGGGACTGGCCATAGGCATCACCGGGGCCCCCCTGCTGTACCTGTATATTGATAACGAGCTGAGCCACGATGCGTTTCACGAAAAATCGGATCGGATCTACCGTATCGTGGAGATCTCAGAGAACGGGGATCAGGGCACCCGGTATGTTGGTCAAACCGCCCCGGTACTGGGTGCAACCCTGGAAGATGCTCACCCGGAACTGCAGGAAGTGGTTCGGCTGTACCGGCCGGTGGGGCATATCGACATGAAGTGGAGGGGTGAACGCGTGCATGAGCGGAACTACCTGCTGGCAGACCCGGAATTTTTCGAGGTGTTCGACTTTGAGTTTTTGAAAGGTGATCAGACCGACCCGCTGGCCCAGCCCAATACGGTCGTGCTCACCAAACGAAAGGCAAAACAGTTGTTTGGAGAGGAAAACCCGGTCGGCAAAGCCTTGCCCATCAATAACATCGCGCCGGTTACGGTTACCGCCGTCATCGAAAATGTTCCTGACAACTCCCACCTGCAGTTCGACTATCTCATTTCCCGCCAGAACACCCAGTATGACATGAGTGTTTACCTCAATGACTGGACTGCCTACGGCGCCTATACCTACCTGTTGCTGGATGGCTCGGCCGATGTCGATGCATTCAGATCTAAGATGGACTCTTTTATTAACAGCCAGCAGCAGGCCAATCCCAATTTCCGGAACTTCTACCTGCAGCCATTAACAAATATCTATTTTAATTCGGGGGATATCGAATTCGGTCTTGAACAGGAGCAGGGCAACAAATTTTATATCTATGTTTTTTCGGCCATAGGCGTGTTTCTGCTGCTCATTGCGGGCATCAACTACATGAACCTGGCTACCGCGCTTTCGGCCCGTCGCGGGCGGGAGATCGGCATCCGCAAGTCAGCCGGGGCGGAGCGGAAACAGCTGGTTTTTCAGTTCCTTTCGGAGTCGGTGGTCATTGCCCTGATTGCATGTATAATCTCCTACTTTTTAATCGAGCTTACCCTTCCGTTTTTCAATGAGCTCACCGGCAAGCATTTTGTGTTAAACCTGGAAACGGCCGCTTCCATAGTGGGAGTACTGGCTGGATTTGGCATCGTGCTCGGGGTGGCTTCGGGCAGTTACCCGGCGTTTTACCTGGCGCTTATAGACCCCGTCAGGGTACTAAAATCCAAATTCGACCTGAAAGGGAAGAACCTGACGCTGCGCAGAGTGCTGGTTGTTACGCAGTTTACCCTGTCCATTGTGCTAATAATTGGCACACTGGGGGTGTACCGGCAGATGAACTACATCCAAACCGCTGATCTGGGATTTGACACCGATCAGACCCTGATCGTCGATATCAATCACGGCAATACACGTGCGCGGTTTGATGCGATGAAGCAGGAGCTGGAGAAACTGCCCGGGGTGGTGGATGCGGCCACCTCCTCCCGCGTGCCGGGGGAACGGTGGGATATTGAACAGGTCTATGCCCGCTCGCTGGAAAGCGGTTCGGCGGATTCCACACAAACGTATTTTATGAGCTTTGACGAAGATATGCTTGGTCTCTACGACCTGGAACTGGAAGCAGGGACCAACTTTACGGGCAACAAGGGGATCGACTCCCTGACGGTGCTGCTGAATGAGACCGCCGTCCGGGCACTGGATTTGAAGGACCCGGTGGGTCATTACCTCGAAATATCGGGGGCCGCCGACCAGATAAAAGTTGTCGGAGTTCTGGAAGATTTCCACTACCAGTCGCTGCACCGGCATATAGCACCGCTCATAATCGGCTACTGGTCCAATCCCATCCGCGTAATCGACTACTTTTCTATTAAACTGGCGGGTAACGACTTACAGGGGATCATTCAAAATATTAAAGAAGTTCACCAGCAGTTTGATCCCGAAACGGCCATGGAGTACCGGTTCCTGGATCAGCAGATTGAACAGAAATACCAGGCCGACATCCGGGCCGGACGGCTGTTTGGCATCGGCGGTGGCGTGACCATATTCATTGCCTGCATGGGACTGTTCGGGCTGGCACTGCTGGCCACCGAGACCCGGATCCGTGAAGTCGGTATCCGCAAGGTGCTGGGAGCTTCCGTGGGCGACATTCTGACTCTGCTGACCGGCGATTTTGTAAAACTGGTGGCGCTGGCATTTCTGCTGGCTGTTCCGGTAGCGTGGCTGGTAATGAACAGGTGGCTGGACAAATTTGCCTATCACACAGAGCTTGGCATCGGGATATTTCTGCTGGCGGGTGCTGTGGCCCTGCTGCTCAGTGTGGCCACGATTAGCTGGCAGGCGGTGCGTGCGGCCCAGGCAAAACCGGTGGAGAGCCTGCGATCGGAGTGATAGTGACCGGGTGAATACCCCTTACTTGCCGTGCGTATCGAGAAACCGGTAAACGAAATGGTTCAAACTTGCCATCCTGTTGATGGGCTCCCCCACAGTTGAACACCCCGGCTTCCGATTCAACGCAGGTTCGCCCCCGGCATACCCTGCGTGCCGTTTATCCCTTATTACAGACTCAGCGACTAACAACTGGATTCCGTAATGAGAATTATTCTCGAATTCAGGTATTGGGAAAAGTGATCGAAACAATGTATTCCTCCCCGAACGGGAAATTTATTAAGGGCGCATCGGCATAGCGGGAGTAAACTGTCCGATAATGTACACCTGCTGTATTTCAGTGGACAAATTTGGCGATGAATATCCATTCTGAAGCGTGTAGACTCCGTTTAAGCATTTTGGTATGGTTGTTGGATTACAAAACGGGAACGCACTATTTGGCATCAACGAAAAAGTATGTTACAAAACTACCTGAAAATTGCATGGCGTACCTTTACGGGAAACAAGGGGTTTACCGTGCTTTCCGTGTTGAGCTTGTCCATTGCCATAACTTCTGTTTTGCTGATCGGCCTGTTCGTGTGGCAGGAGTTCAGCTACGACAGCTTCCATGAGCGGCCCCATGATATCTACCGGCTGGTGACGCATGCCCAAAACCAGGACAGTGAGCGCTCAGCAGGATTTGTGCCGCTGGCCCTTGCCCCCTATCTGGCCGAACAATATCCCGGTGTTGAAAACTATGCCCGGGTCTGGGAGTACCGGCGTTCCATGCCGGTCGCCAATCCCGGGCGGAATATTACCTTTTACGAGGGGAATTTTGCCTGGGCTGAGGATCGTTTTTTCGACCTTTTCGATTTTCAGATTATTGCGGGAGATACCAAAAACCCGCTCGGCGATAAGCGCGGGGTGGTTATCTCCGAGGCGGTGGCTGAAAAATATTATGCTGATGAAAACCCGATCGGCAAGCCCCTGCATTTCCGGGGCGAAATCGACATTCCTCTACATGTTACCGCCGTGATGGCAGATTTTCCTCCCAACTCCCATTTCCATTTCGATTTTGTCGCCAACATCCGTACGGCGGCCAAGGATTTCTGGGCCGGCGGACAGGCTACCGAAGCCATGCTGGACGAGTGGGTCAACCTGTTTGTTCCCGCCTACATAATGACGGCACCGGGCACCGACCTGGAACCGATTCTGAACGATGCAACAAGGCAGGTCAACGATCGACTGGAGGTCCCCGGCTCTGCCTACCGGGTGGAAGCCCAACGGCTGACCGATATTCATCTCACCTCCAACCTGGATATCGGGGAATTTGAGGTAAATGGAAGCAGAAGCAATGTATATGCCGTGATGATTATCGGTCTGATTGTGCTGGTACTGGGATGCTTTAACTTTGTGAATCTGGTCACCGCCCGTGCGGGTACCCGAACCCGGGAGATCGGGTTGCGTAAAGCAATGGGCGGAAACCGGCTGCAGCTTATCATTCAGCAATTTCTGGAGACCTTCTTGCTGGTGCTGATCTCACTGGCCATTTCTCTGGGAGCGGCAGAACTGCTCAGTCCGGGTCTGGAGGATTTTATACGATTATATAGCCCACTGGAACTGATCACACAACCAATACCGCTGGCCGTACTGGCGGGATTTATTTTGTTGCTCGTGATATTGGCCGGCACCTATCCTGCCCTATATCTGACCGGTTTTAGCCCGTCTTCGATACTCAGGGAGACATTTGCCGGGAACCCTGGCGGAGGGTCCCTTCGAAAAGTGCTCGTAACTATCCAGTTTGCACTTGGCGGGGCGCTTATCGTCTGCACAATGGTGGTCTACCAGCAGCTGGAGTTTATGAAACAGAAAGAGCTCGGGTTTGCAGAAGAGCAGATCCTGGTGATTCCCATTCACCGTGATAATGTGATCATTCCCAACTTTGACCGTGTGAAGGAGGCGTTTCTGCAGGACAGTAACATAAAGGGCGTAACCGCATCCTCGCACCTGATGTTTGCCACCTTCACGTATTCGAATACATTTTCACTCAGCGGCTCCGAACGGGAGTACCGGTGGGAACGGTATACGGTAGAGGCGGACTACCCGGAGGTGTACGGGCTGGAATTTGTAGCCGGGCGAAGTTTCAGGAGACATTTCACTGCAGACAGCAACGCCGTCATCCTGAACGAGCAGGCGGTCCGTGAACTGGGAATAATACCGGAAGAGGTGGTAGGACGCACCATGGAGAACCGCTCGATACAGGTCGCGGGCGAAGTGGTGGGCGTGGTCAGGGATTTCCACTTCCAGTCGATGCATGAGCGAATCCAGCCGTTTGTGCTGGTTAACCGGCCGGAACAGGTAGACTTCATTTCAGTGCGAATCAATCCCGAACAGGTATCCTCTACCGTTGATTTCCTCGAAACTACGTGGAAGGAAGTGATCCCGGAAGCGTCGTTCGGGTATTATTTCCTGGACAATACGTTTGGGGCGATCTACAGCCGCGAAGAACGGTTAAGCAGTACCGTACTCGGTTTTTCGGTGGTGGCGGTATTCCTGGCCTGCCTGGGACTGTTCGGGCTGGCACTGTTTACCGCGGAACGGCGTACCAAGGAGATCGGCGTGCGTAAGGTGCTGGGCGCCACGGTATGGGATATCGTGCGACTGCTTACCGGAGACTTTACGCGGCTGGTTATTCTGGCACTGCTGCTGGCTCTGCCTGTTTCCTACATTCTGATGAACAACTGGCTGAACAACTATGCCTACCGCATTGAAGTATCATGGTCACTCTATCTGTCGGGGGCTCTCCTGGTGCTGGTGCTTTCATGGCTGACCGTCAGCTGGCATTCGATTCGCGCGGCATCGGCAAACCCGGTGAACAGCCTGAAAAGAGAATAAAATGCGTGTTATGGCAAGCGGAAGAAGTGAAAGTGGGAATTTGTACGCGCAGCATGCACTTGGTCGGCGAATTGTTCCGGCTCCGGGGTAGATCAACCTCGTAATGTTAAATAACCTTGCCCAATTGTTATGAAATGGAGTAGGGAAAAGGGAAATTACTTCCTCAAAACATAAAATCTGATTTCCATTGCAAACGGTGCCGCTCCTCATTGCACACTGCGCCAATAACAGGAGAAATCAATGCTGAAAAATTATGTTACGGTTGCTTTACGAACGCTAAAACGGAACGCCGGGTACAGCAGTATAAATATTATCGGTCTGGCGGCGGGCCTTGCCTGCTGCATTCTTATCTACCTGTTTGTGAACCTGGAGTTGAGTTACGATCATTTTCATAGTAAACACGACCGCATCTACCGGGTGGCAATAGATATCACCCAGTCCGGCCAGACGAGAGCGCTGGCATGGTCAAGTCCCCCGCTTGCCGAAGCTCTTGTTACCGACTTCCCATCTGTGGAACAGGCCGTTCGGATTCATCAGCAGAGTGGAACGGTTCGGCAGGGAGATCGACAGTTTGTCGAGAATATCTATTTTGCCGATTCCACGTTTTTCAGGGTCTTTGATTTTGCACTGCAGCGGGGAGATCCGCAGACGGCCCTGCTCGGCCCCGGGAGGGTGGTCATGACGAAGGAGCAGGCAAACCGGTTCTTTGGCAGCGAAGATCCCCTGCACAAAACGATTACAACGGCAGATGGCACAGTGCTTGAAGTTACTGGTATCCTGAGTGAAATCCCGGTGAATTCTCACTTTCACCCGGAAATAGTCGCCAGTTTTTCTACGCTGCCCGGTGAACGTTTTCAACAGTGGGGCGGTATGAATCTCTGGACTTATATCGTGCTGGATAAACAGGCGGACGCGGAGGCGGTTGAGGCCCGCTTCCCGGATTTCATCAAAAATGAACTGGGGGAAACCTGGGCAGGATTGATGACACTGCATCTTCAGCCGCTGACAAGTATCTATTTTGAATCCGATCGTCTGCCTGAAATCGGTCCCACCGGCAACAGGAATACGGTCTATATCTTTTCGGCGATCGGCCTGATCGTACTGCTAATTGCCTGCATTAATTTTGTAAACCTGGCAACGGCCCAGTCTATCCGGCGTTCGCGGGAGGTCGGCATCCGAAAAGTGCTGGGCGTGCATCGCGGGCAGCTCATCAGGCAGTTCCTGGGAGAATCGGTTCTGCTAACCCTGCTGGCCATGGTGATGGCACTGGCAGTGGCCCAGCTGCTGCTGCCGGCGTTTGGCAATATAACCGGGTATGAGTTATCAAATGACGAGCTGTTCCGTGTTGACTTGCTGTTTTCCCTTCTGGGAGCTGCGATTTTCGCGGGTGTTGTTTCCGGCAGCTATCCTGCCTTTGTATTGTCACATTTTAACCCTTCTGAGGTTTTGAGCGGCAAATTGAATTGGAGACGAACCGGCCAGAACCGGAAACCGTCAAAAAGTTTGTTCCGTCGCGGACTGGTTTTCGTGCAGTTTGTCATAACTACCGTTCTGTTGATCGGTACAGCGGTGGTTGGTGAGCAACTGGATGTCCTTGCTCGTGTTCTGCAGCTCGTTCCACCGGCGCTGCTGCCCGGGGCCGAACTCCCACGTGCCGTTCGTCCAGCGGCAGTGGGGAGCGAGTTCCAGGAGGTCAC
>JAWVZC010000059.1:0-14836 GCA_033722415.1 Balneolaceae bacterium
GGAAGATTGGGGAAATCGCTGGTGAAGTCGGCCTACAACTTACACAAAACCAGTGTTCACTGTCGATACCCAGGGCTCCTTGCAACTGGGTCAGGTTTAGTGTGAGCATCTGTCATAGAAGGATTATTTGAATAAAATTGCACATTCAGCCCTGAATTAAGATAATCGGCCAATATTTCTTTGACGGTGGGAAGAATATTGTCTCAATTATCTTTGAGGTCATGCATACGCAGGTTTATTTGCTAGAATTAACACTCCTAAAATCTTGAATATCAAGCGTTTGCATGACCTTTCTTATTTTAACATTGTTAAAAAGTCGACCCCTAAACGCGTAACTTGAGTAATTTTTGCAAGAGTAAGTGAAAATAAACGATCAAAATTAAGACAAAATACTCTTTTAACCTTTTTAAAAAATTGTTATCTTTATTTGCTACCTGGAAAAACGGGAGTTCAGCTAGAAGGTATTTCTATGGTAATACGGAATAGGGAAAATTCAAAAAACGACAGCAAATGGACCCGTCCGTTACTTATTCTGGTTTCGGGGTTTCTGATATTTGAAATAATTACGGGTCTTATCATTTATTTTCTGCCGTTCAGCATTTCTACCCAAGTGTCTATTATCATCCACACGGTGATTGGTATTGCCTTTTGCATCCCCTACCTGATCTACCAGGTTCAGCATTGGCTGGCCTACAGACACCGCCCGCTTAACGAAATTAAGTTAACCGGTTATATATCGATGATTTCGGCTCTTGCCGCTATCCTTTCAGGTCTGGTGATAACGTGGCAGGCACTTTTTGGATCGGTCGTAAACACAACCTGGGACAGGATCCACCTCTTGGCCACATTTATGCTGCTGGCCTCGGTTTTACCACACCTGGGGTTAATTTTAACCCGGGATTACAAGGCGCGGAAAAATCCGCAAATGAAATCCAGGCTCCGGTCTGAAAAAGCCTACGGCATTAATAACCTGCTGGCAGTACTGGCCCAGTTTGCACTGGTTCTTCTGTTTATTTACGCTTTTGATCCCGTTCAGATAAACAATAAGCTTCCGGAGGATTATCACCATCTGAATGACAGTAAAAATCGGCCGTTCGCTCCCAGCCTGGCCACCACCACGACCGGTGAAGGCATTGACGACCGACTGCTGGGCGGGTCCGAATCGTGCACTACTTCCGGCTGCCACAGCGAGATCGGGAAAGAGTGGGAAGCCAGTGCCCACCGTTACGCTGCAGAAGATCCCATATTCCGAGCAATACAGAAAACAATGGGGGAACAAAAAGGACCGATATCAACACGCTATTGCGGTGGTTGTCATGATCCAATCTCCCTGTTTTCGGGCACCAAGAACCTGTTCAGCGACAGCCTGACCAACAAATCTGGTCTAAACGAAGGGATCTCCTGTGTATCCTGCCATGCCGTAAAACAAGTGGATGTTTCGGGAAATGCCGACTATGTTATGGCCCTGCCTGAACGCTACATGTTTGAACTGAAGGATGGAAAAGCGGCTAAGGCGATAAGTGATTTTTTGATACGAGCCTATCCCCAAAAACACGTAGAGTCCTACCAGCGTCCCCTCCTCAAAACACCTGAATTCTGTGGTAGCTGCCATAAACAGTATATCGATGAAGAGATTAACAACGTGGGTTGGGTGCAGCTGCAAAACCAGTATGACAACTGGCGAAAAAGCCGATGGAATCATCCCAAACAGCCAATGAAAACCATTGAATGCCGCGAGTGCCACATGCCGCTTGTCGATTCTAACGACCCGGCAAGCGGCGATCCGCTGGATTACAACCGGTCGAAAGATGACGCCAGGCACCGGAGTCACCGCTTCCTGGGAGCCAACCAGATGGTGCCCGGCATGCTTGATCTGCCCGGGGCTGAGGAGCACGAGAAGCTGACCGAACAGTGGCTGCGCGGTGATTTCGAGATCCCAGAAATTGCAGACAAGTGGGTTTCGGGACCCTCGGTACCTATCGAAATTATGGCTCCTTCCAGTATCACGCCCGATTCCGACTTTGACTTCAATGTTACGATTACCAATAACAAGGCGGGCCACAATTTTCCCACCGGTCCACTCGATATGATCCAAGCCTGGCTACAAATTGTTGTGACTGACCAGGACGGGAACAGGATTTTTACTTCCGGCATGTTGGATAAAAACTACTTCATAGAACCCGGTACCTTTATTTTTAAAGCGGAGCCGGTGGACCAGTACGGCAATGTTATTGATCAGCACAACCTGTGGGAGATGGTGGGTGTTCGCTACAGCCGGGCAATCTATCCGGGTCACTCAGACAATGCGCAATATACCATAACACTGCCTGATTCTGCAGGCGCAAGGCGGTCTGTTGCCCTGATTGTAGATTCAAATAAGGTTTCCGGGGCGAGTTCGCTGCATATAACCGCTCGTCTGCAATACCGCAAAATAAACCAGTACTTGATGAATCTGATTTTTGAGGACCAACAGAAGCACTCCACCGCCCCTATTACCACTTTGTCCATTGATAGTACGACTGTACCAATTGTTGATTTGCACTCAACCCGTTAACTGTTATCAAGTCATGCCCAGACGCAAAAGGAATATTTTATTAGCTTCCCTGTTTATCGCAGCTGCGTTGCTGTTCTCTGCGTGGTTCATTTGGGAAGACAATGTCCCCCCGCAGCGATACATTCCTGGTCAACAGGTAGAAGGGGTTACCACACGGCTCGATCGCACGGTGCCCGGCGACTACCAGCCGGTTACATTTCGAGATGCCACCAGGAAGTCGGGAATCAATTTTCATCATTTTAACCATGAACGTACCTCGCAACTGGCAGAGGATATGGGCTCCGGGGCGGTCTGGTTAGATTACAATAATGACGGGTGGGACGACCTGTTTCTTGTAAACTACGCAGAACCATTTACCGGGGAACCGATCTCGGATGTGGGTCCCAGTAATCGCTGCAAGCTCTACAAAAATAACGGAGACGGTACGTTTACGGACGTCAGCCGGCAGTCCCGGCTGGACCTGGCGACTCGCGGGATGGGCGCGGCCCCGGCAGATTTTAACAACGACGGCTGGACCGATCTCTTTGTAACAGCCTACGGTCGCAACCGGTTGATGAAAAACAACGGCGACGGTACTTTCACCGACATTACCGTGCAGGCGGGCCTGGGCGATGAAGAACGGTTCTGGGCCGGCGCATCCTGGGGCGATTACAACCGAGACGGACACCTGGATCTGTACGTCACCGGCTATGTGGCATACGAAGACCTGAGCCTGCCCGCCGACCAGCTGGCAGCCGAGGAACCGCCCAGCATCAATCCCTCCACGTTTGATCCGATCGGGAACCGACTGTACCGTAATAATGGTGACGGCACTTTTACAGAAAAAACTAGCCAGGCAGGCGTTACCAACGAAAACGGCAAAAGTCTATCCGCATCGTGGATAGACTTGAATCAGGACCTCTGGCCTGATCTTTATGTGGCCAACGATGTTTCGGATAACGTGCTTTATGTGAATAACCGCGATGGTACGTTTACGAATGCAAGTCACCGGGCACATGTGGCGGATTATCGGGGAGCCATGGGGCTGGCAAGCGGAGACTGGGATAACGACCAGGACACCGACCTGTTTATTACACACTGGCTGGCCCAGGAAAATGCACTATACACCAACCGCTGGAAGGACACAGTTCAAACCGATAACAGATCCGGCCGTACCCTTCGGTTTACGGACGATTCAGCCAATCACGGGTTGGGTCAGTCCTCCCTCGACTACGTGGGCTGGGCTACTTCCTTCATTGATTTTGACCTAGACGGGCGGCTCGATCTTTTTGTAATCAACGGAAGCACCAACCAGTATCCTGAAAATCCCGAGCACCTGCGGCCGATGCCGGACCAGCTTTTCTGGAACGGGGGTCGTAACCGTGGCTTTTTTGATGTGTCGTCCCAAAGCGGGCCGTATTTCTCTAAACCGTTTGTGGGCCGCGGGGGCGCTGTATCAGATTATGACCGCGACGGCGACCCGGACCTGTTTATCCTGAATCACAGTGGACAAGGAGTGCTGCTTGAGAACAACGCCGCTCGCGACCGTAACTGGCTGGCAATAGCACTACACGGAACACAAAGCAATCGTTCAGCTATAGGAACTCAGCTCCGGCTGGTGAGCGGAGACATGGTTCAAATCCGTCAGGTGGGCGCCCAAAGTTCCTACCTTTCCTTTAATAGCCTGAAACAACATTTCGGGCTTGGCTCACATCAACAAGTGGATACCCTTGCCATCCGGTGGCCCAGCGGTAAAACTAATATCTACCATAAACTCGAACCCAACCAGTTCATAATCATTACCGAAGGAAATCCGGAAATTTCGGCCGTATCCTTAAAATGAGTTCCACTATGAAAAAAGCCTGGTCTATCATTTTTTCGGTATTGGGCATCGCCTTTTTGGTAATTACCCTCTTTAAGCATATCCCGGAATCCAAACCAACGTTCCGGGAAGGAGCGTCCAGCCAGGAGAGCGATAAGAAAAATGAGCAGGTGGTTGAATTCTGGGAGCTGTACAACAAGGCTACAGATCTCCGTATTGGCGGGGATTATCAAAAAGCGGCCGAATACTACCGCAGGGCGCTGCAAAAAAACGGGGAGCATCTGAATGCCATCTATTACCTGGGGAGCATGGAACTGACCCTGGGCCATTTTGAGAAGGCGGAAAAACGGTGGCACTCATTAATTGAGCAAAACCCCGCAAGTGCACGCGGTCACGTGCAGCTGGGAACGATATACAGCTGCCGCCGGCCGGAAAATTCCCTTTTTGACCTGACCAAGGCGGCCCGCCATTTTGAAAAAGCGTTTAGCCTGAATCGCGAGATTACCGGCCCCCTGCTGCAGCTCGCGAAAATTGACATCCTTAACCGGCGTTTTGATGATGCTGAAGAGCGGCTGCAAGAAGTCACTCAAAGTAATTTCCGAAGCCTTGAAGGATATTTTTTACGGGGATACATGGCATGGAAAGCCGGCATGGAGTCTGAAGCGAAAAATTATCTAAATAACAGCCTTTCAATAGCGGAAGGCAGCGAAAAATTCGCAAATGTTGGTGAAGGTGACACCAATTCAGGTGAAGCAGACCCGATTCGTAATCATTGTGCACTCTTAACACCTGAAATCCAGACTCTTTTGAACGGACATATAACTAACACGTCTTACAATAGTGCAGCCAGTATTTTTGAAGCGTTTGATACTAAAATTTAGCCTTTGCAAGACTTTGGAAATCCACCTTTACAAAGGGAACTGTTCTACCTCCAAGTAGCATATTCCGTCGGTGGATAGAGCAGAGCAACTCGCAACGGGGTATCGAGTGCTGTAAAATACCTCTTACAATAGAATAGTGTTATTCTTGAAGCTGATTATCTGCAACTTATCGTCGATCATTTTCCCATTTTTAGTCTCGGTTTCGAACTGCCGATCTTAATTTGGGGGTTGATAATGGCAATTTCGGCAATATTGCAAATCGAACTGACTTTCTTTCTGATCGGGACCGTGAGCAGCTATGTAGCCATGTAAACCGGTGAAGCCGTCGAAGATATTGGCGAAGAATTAAATGTGACTTCTTATAATGTGATTTATGATCACGAAGATACCGCGGAGATCGCCTTCTGGGTTATCGTTTTAATCGGCAATATAAGTACGGTGTGATTTTTCGTAGTCTCATACAATGTTCGCTGGAAAAACACGCTATTTGGGATACTGGTCATCTCAGCATAAATCTCACTGGGACATTGCTGTATACCGCTTACCAGGTAGGCAAGATATTTCATTCCCAAACAGGTACAAGCAGTGTTGAAGAACAAAGTCTGAACATAAAGTCGGATGATGTGATGGGAAAAGTATATGATTTATCGTAAACCCTGTATTGCATGCAGTACTCATCTTCCCGATTCCCATGTTTTAGTAACGTGTGCCGGGCATCGGTCTTGACACATCACACAACATCCCAAAAACCTCATTCACTTTATGCCTTTAAAGGATGATTAGCGGACCGAAACAAGAATTACCCGTCCATTAATCTGCAATAGAATCACCCTATACCCTGCATCGAGAAAAAAAATTTCTGACTCTTGATTGGGGAAGAACAGAAATTTATATTGTGAGTGAACGCTCACATTTAATTAAACAACATGAAATTATTACGCAACCTCCTTATCGGCAGTTTACTGTTCGGTGGACTTGCATGGCCAGCTTTCGCTCAAACCGGTACGATTACCCTCCCTGATGCGATTGATCGCGCGCTAGAGCATGCCACTACCACACGCATTGCCGAGGCAGATAAAGAAGCAGCGGAAGCAGGCAGTGGACTGTTGTCTTCCGACTATATTCCCAAAATAAACAGCAGCCTGTCGTATACCCACTCACAATTTCCCCAAATTGTAACTCCCATTCGCCAGCAGGGTGCTTTCCCACCTCTGGACGACCAATTACTCGAGGCAAAATTACAGGCCGACTGGGAGATTTTTGATTTCGGTGAAAGTCGAGCCATCAGGCAGAAAACAAAAGCACTGGCCGATGCAGCCAATGTGAAGTATGAACTGGCTAAAATGGAAACCATTGAATCGACCGCTTCGGCCTATGTTCAACTACAGCAGCTCAGGGAGCTCAAGCGGGTACAGCAAGAACGCCTTGAAACATTGAAAAAGAGTAAAGAGCAATTAGAGTCACTATACCGTGAGGGACGGATAGCCAAGGTTGATCTCCTGAAGATTGAGGACACTATTGTAGAAGCCGAGACTTCAATAACAGCGACAAACAACAATATTGATCAAATATTGGAGGCACTTGCTGATGATCTGGGACTCCAATACCAATTGGAATTGGAGGAGATTGTCTCACTGAAATTTGAGAAAGATTTTTTATTTAATCCGGATCACGCACCTGCCGAACAGGCTCCATCTGTTATGGCAGCAAGAGAGCAAAAACAAGCTGCAGAATTTGAAGTAAAGGCTTCATATCGTGCTTTTTTACCCCAGTTTAATCTCTTTGCAGCCGAACAGCTCCGGTCAGGCAGCAATTTGGAAATTGATGACCAGTGGATGGTAGGCATCCGGTTAAACATTCCGCTTTTTGCCGGTAAAAAAATTGTCAACAACCAGGTAAAAAAGAAAGAAGCCAAATCACAGCAAATCAGGCTGGAACAGATCCGGCAGCAGTATCGACAGCAACTAAACAAATTGATAAATGCCCAATTCGAAACGCAAGAAAGAATACAGGCCAAGCAAACCCGGGTAACATACCTGGAAGAAACCTATCGCGTGGAGTTTACTTCGTATCGTAAAGGCAGAACCACGCTAACCGATCTGCTGACCACGGAATCCAAATTGAACAGCGTGCGTGCAGAGCTTATTGCCAGGCGCGCACAGCTCAGGATGCTCAATCTAAATACTGCAGTTTTAACAGGACAATTAACAAGAGAATTAGCGATAAAAATGGCAGAAGGTGAACAGTTATGAACATGAATAAAAAAGATATCTTAACCGTCTTTACAATAGCTCTACTAGGCACTGTTACCATTCTGTGGCTTACTGATAACGAGGAATCCGCAGCGGCCCGGGGTACGGATTTGGATCGACAAAACGGTGGTGTCGCTGTTGAGATCACCCGGCCCACTGTAAAAACCGTTGCCGACCGCCTGCCGTATTTGGGAACTGTTGCAGGGACCAGAGACGGGACTCTTTCCTTCCGTATAGGTGGAACACTCAATGAAATCAAAGTTGAGGAGGGAGAAAACGTTCAAAAAGGGATGGTGCTGGCTACTGTTTCGGTTCCCGAACTGGACGCCCAGCGCAGACGCGCTAGAAGTGAGTTCAGGAAGGCACAATCATCAAAAGCTTTTTGGGAACGTGAAGTTACCACCGACAGCACGCTCTATAATGAGGGTGCCATTTCACAAACGGTATTCAATAAAACGGCTTTCAATTATGAACAAGCCTTGAGTAGTTATTATGCTGCAGAGGCGGCGTTGGATGAAATTCGAGAGAAAATTGAGCAGACCCGGCTTGAGGCTCCTGCCAACGGTACGATTGGATCCATCATGATCCGGGAAGGAAGCAACATCGGGCCGAACCAGCCGGTATTCTTTTTCCACCAGGGGCAGCCGGTAATTTATGCTGATGTACTGGAGCAGGATCTCCGCAAAGGAATTAAAGAGGGAACCCCGGTTTCGGCGGAAATCCAAAATAAAATGGTGACCGGAAGGGTGGACCGAATAGATTACCAGGCCAAGCCTCCTTTCCGGAGCGTCCGTGTTTTTGTCTCCTTCAATGATTCTGCTCTCGGCAACCGCCGACCCGGGGCGGGCATTTCCCTGGCTTTTGAAGTCAACAGGCAGGAAGAGGCCCTGCTGGTGCCGGTATCCTCCATTGATTTACGAGGAGAACTCCCACGCCTGTTTAAAGTAACCAATCAAGAGAAAGTGGAAGCCGTACCGGTTGAACTCGGCATCCAGCGCGGGGAATACCGCCAGGTAAAAGGCAATGTATCCCCGAGCGATAGAATTATCAGTTCCGGGGTCAATAATGTAGAGTCCGGCGACCGGGTGGAAATTGCCCGTGAACTCACGTCGAATAATATAAATTAAGATCACAATATTTTATGAACTGGGCAGGATTTTCAATACAAAACAGGTACACTATTTATGCGCTTGCACTGGCCATCCTGGTGTTCGGTGCGCAATCGTATCTTACTCTTCCCATATCGCTGTTCCCGGAGACATCCCCCCCGGTGGTTACCATTATTACCCAGTATCCCGGTGCCACTGCTCTTGATGTTGCTGAAAAGGTATCTGAAGATGTGGAAGAGGAGGTGGCCGCTCTTGACGGGATCGCAAAAGTAACCTCCAAATCGCAAGACGGCCTGTCAGTCGTTACAGCAGAATTCCAATATGATGTCAGCGTGGACCTGGCGGCCGTGGATGTGCAAAATGCGGTAAGCCGTATTAGCGGCACACTTCCGGAATCCATCAGTGAGCCGCGCATACTGAAGATCAGCTCGAGTGACAAACCAGTAATTACGCTCGGTATCAGTTCAAATGACGGTAATTTGAAGAAGGTACGACAAATTGCCGATGACGAAATTGCCCCCATCCTGCAGCGACTCAGGGGCGTTGCCTCAGTGGATATATTCGGCGGATACCGCCGGCAGATCAACATTTCTATCGACCGTGATCGCATGGAAGCAGCCAATATCACGCTAAGTGCCATCAGCCAGTCTGTACAATCGGCCAACATCTCCAGACCGCTGGGCAGCATTGACAACAACCGGCGTGAGGTACTGCTGCGTTTTGACGAATCATTGACTACCGCTGAAGAGATCAAAAGTATTCCCATTAAAAATGAAAACAACCAGCGACTGCTTATCGGTGATATCGCTGAAGTAGAAGACGGTGTGGCTGATCCCCAAAGTGCATTTATGGCAAACGGAACTGAAGTGGTAGCCCTGCAGGTACTACAGCAGGATGATGCAAATACCGTGGAGGTGGTGGGTCGTATAACGGACCAGTTGCCTGATCTTCGGCAGCAGTACCCCGGCTTAACGTTTGAAGTTGCCACCGAAGAGGGATCCTTCACCGAGCAGGTTACCGGCAATATGGCTACTTCCATAGCCCTCGCACTTTTGCTGGCATCGTTCATCATATTTGGATTCCTGGAGAGCATCCGGCGTGCCTTTATTGTGAGTATTGCCATGCCTATGAGTTTCTTACTTACTTTTGCCCTGATGAAACTCAACGGCATGGAGCTGGACCTGGTGACGCTTTCAGCTATTATCCTGGCTGTCGGTATGGTCGTTGATGGTGCTGTCGTGGTAATTGAAAATATCAGCCGCCATTACGACGAGGAGAATATTTCTGCCAAACAAGCAGCTATTGATGGCACCGGGGAGGTCTTCTTCGCCGTGCTTGTGGGAGTGGCTACGACCGTCATTGTCTTGATTCCCTTTCAGTTTCTGACAGGATTTGTAGGCAAGGTTTTCGGTCCGCTCTCGCTCACCATGATTTTTGCCTTCGGTTCCTCCATCCTGATGGCTGTTACCCTTATCCCACTGCTGTTTTTTCTTCTTGAAAGAAACAAATCGGAATCCGGTTCATGGATTGAACGATATATCGCACCCTTTAACCGTGGGATGGATAAAATTCGAGATGGCTATTTAGTGCTCCTTGACTGGTCGCTGAAACACCGCCCTATTCTGCTGACCGGTACCCTGATTATTATTATCGGCAGCATGGCATTGCTGGCGATGCGGGGGATGGAAGTGCTGCCCAAGCTGGATTCCGGTTCTTTCTTTATATCTGTGGAAGCAGAAGCCGGAAGTTCCTTTGAACAGACCAAATCCATTGTCCGTGACATCGAAGACCTGCTCAATGAGGATCGCGACGTGATTAATTATACTTCCCAGATCGGCTTTGAACCCGATGCCAAATTTTTTGGCGATGCCGGGGCCATGGGCGTCCAGCAGGCTTTTATTACCGTTGATCTGGTTTCCCGGAAAGAACGGGACCGCTCAATCTGGGAGATCGAGGATCAGCTGCGGGATAAAATAAATCGCATTCCCGGTATCCGAACAGCCGTGCTGAAAGAGATGGGCGGAACGGCTAAAAGCACTACTGCCGCTCCCATCGACGTGCGCATATCGGGGCCGGAATTGGATCAATTAAACAAGCTGGCCAAAGAAGTGGCCGGCCGGGTACGCAACGTGGAGGGAGCTGTCAATATTTATCGGCAGTGGACCCTGGAACGTCCCGAGGTGCAATTTACCATTGATCGATTTAATACCGCTTTTTATGGTCTTACGCCCGGCTATATTGCCCAGGAAACCTTTGCGGCCGTGGATGGGTTACCGGTTACCAGATTAGATGCTCCTGACGGTACAGATCCCGCTATCGTGGTACGGTATGATTCTACCAATCGCAGGGTGTTGGATGATGTCTTGCAGACAAAATTGAAGCCCGGACTGCCATTGTCATCTGTAGCAAAAACCGATGTACAGCTGGCCCCGAACCTGATAACACGTGAAAATCTCATCCATACGGCCGACGTATTGGGTTTTACCTACGATCGGGCTTTTAGTCATGTTATTGCTGATATCGAAACCTCCATCGCAGAGATTGATGTCCCCAAAGGATATGACCTGGAGGTGACCGGCGAAAACTCCGATCTCCAGGAATCGCGCTCGCAAATGCTCTCCGCACTGCTGGCCGCTCTCATTGCTGTTTACCTGCTGATGGTTGCCCAATTCCGCTCCTTCATTCATCCATTGACGGTCATGCTTGCCGTACCCCTTGTAGTGGTGGGAGCCGCCATTGCATTAATCATTGCCGGCAAGGTAATCTCCATGTCGGTGTTGATCGGTTTTATTTTGCTAGTCGGTATAGCCGTTAACAACTCGGTCATTCTTATTGATTTTATTTTACATCAGATGAAGGGCGAAAGCCGGGAAGAGATAGTAAAAAAATCGGTTTCGGTTCGGTTTCGTCCTATCATGATGACCACCTTCTCAACGGTCATCGGTATGCTGCCGCTGGCGCTCGAGCTGGCATTGGGAGCCGAACGATTTTCCCCCATGGCCATCGTCATTATCGGCGGGCTTACGGCCTCAAGTATCCTTACCATGGTGGTGGTACCCGTGTTTTATACCGTGATTGATGATTTTACAACATGGCTGGGTGAACTAAGGACAGCAACGAATTCCCAATAGAATTTTACCAAGATCCCAACCAACCAATCCCCAACTTAGATATCCCTGGTTGACAGCCGGGGATATTTATTAACAGGTAAATAATTAACCGTCAGTTATGATTGTCATTACCAAATGGATAGCACTTCTCGGAATCATGTTATTACTGAATTCACCAGCCGTTGCTCAACTTTCGGCAGACTCAATTCGTTTGAGCCACATTCCTGAACAATCCTTTGAAACCGTTGAAGGTGATAAGATTACACCTTCCAATATGCAGAAGAAAGGTTTCTTCCTTTTTTTATTACCGAAACCGGGATCAAAGTCGGAAGGGAAAAAGATTATGAAGAGTATCCGTTTCTGGATAAAGGAGAGAACATCCGAATACAAACAAACGTTTTCACTTTTGATAGTGGAGCCATTCCAAACGTCGTTTCCATTTTACAACATCCAAAAAAGCAAATTAAAAAGAGAACCATATCCAGTTGTTATTGACAAAAATTTTAAGATTCTTCAACAATTTGGCATCTCCGGAGGAGAACCGCGCATTGTAGTGGCAGATGACAACTTAAAAATAATTGGATCCTTCCCCATTCATTCCCATCACGCAGAAATAGAAAAGACCATGGAGCTGACAAAAGATTTGTTATTCAATGATAAATAGATTTTACAATCTCGATTCATTTTTCAACATACGCAAAACGGCTTTTACCGTCTCATCAATCACGTTTTCCGGATTTAATGAAGTTATATTTCGTTGAATAAAAATGGTGCTGCGCTGTACCATGCCCACAATCCAGGCAACGGTAATCGTAGGCTCCGACAGCTGAAATAAATGTTGCTCCATACCCTCCTGCAGTGCTTCCTCAAAAACATCTTTTGGCAGCGGTTTGGACAGCATGTCCCGGGTAATAATCTCCTCGCGGTGATTGGCTATAAGTATATAGGAGAACTCCCGCGTGCGGTTAAAGGCAAAATCAAACATGGTACGTACCAGGATCTCGATTTGTTGCTCCGGACCGGATTGTTCCTGAACGGCTTTTTTCAGTGTACTGCGAAACTCCGTGGCACAATCCAAAAAGATGGTTCGGGCAAGATCATCCTTGCTTTTAAAATGGCGGTATATATTTCCCTCTGCAGTATCAGCTCCCTCCGCTATCGCTCTTATTGACGTCGCATCTATACCGTGCTTCACAAATAGTTGTAAAGCCGTTTCCAATATTGCTTCCCTTTTGGTATCTCCCACTTATCTTCCTTCAATAATTTGGGTTCTGAAACTCGAGTGACAGCTTACGCAGCCCTGCTGGATAATACTGTAATGTTTCAGAATTTCATTCATGTTTTGTGCCAACGCATCTTTTGCCAAAGAGTCTGCTTGATTATGTACCTGCATATCCAAAGCGGCAAAAGCCTTCATCTTTTGTTTACCGAGGATTCCGGCAATCTCCTTTCGCTGATCTGCCGGAATTTTGGGATGGTTTACGATATTGTGGGCTCCCGACCAGATTGTTTCATAATTCTCGTTCCATATGCCTACTTCAATGGTTTGCATGTCCATCATGAGACGCTGCATTATTGTTTTTATCGGTTGTGTATCATCCTGCACGGGCTCATTACCAATCCCGATCATTGCTACTGAAAAAAACGTTACCAACAATAAAAGAAGTGAAAATCGATTTTTCATCATCAAAATATATTTAATGTGTGAATGTTTACTCACAATATTGTAAATTTACTCTAGTATTGCAATTTGAAATAACATGATGACAAGACTTTTCTATCTTCTGTCTTCATTATTTCACGATAACGATAACTGAAATATTGCGCGATTGGTTTTGTTGACTAAGCTTAACAACATAGCGGCGGTTGTATTGATGCTATTCCTTTCGGCCTGGTCGCTGCAAAGCCTGTCACCAGTATTGATACAGCAGTTGACCCATTCCGGGAACGACGTTATGGTATGCGGAATACCAGGGGATTCGGGTACTACTTGCGATATGAATGGCAATGACCACTGTAATTGTAATCATAGCACTAAAAACCATACAGACGAGAACAACGTTACCATTTGCGGCTGTACCCATCACGGAAACGAAGTAGTGGCCGTAACATCCCCATTTCAGATTAAAGCCCCGCTGACTTCAACTTTACACAGCATAAACGCTCCCCGTAATTCTATTTTCCCGCACCTGGTACAAAACCATTCTTTTATCTTTGCGGATGATATTTTCCACCCGCCCCGCCTCAACGCATGATCACCTGATTTCCCACTCAATTTCAAGAATCAATCTGCATCACAAGTAAGATCGCTATTTCCATGGCTGTATCTCTTTAGTGAAGTGGATGAACAAAACCATATTAAAATCATGCGCTTACAAAAATTACTTTATTATGCAATTGGACTGCTACTCTTTATCGTTTTTCCCGGTTGTGTCTGGGCACAACACACGTATACAGGCAGAGTACTGGATCGATCAACCGGCAAACCGCTAACCGGTGCCCATGTGCATTTGTTGGACGGCGATGTCACAACTACCACGAATGCGAACGGGGAATATACATTTACATCCCAATCCAAGAGTATTACTCTTCGCATTACCTATGTAGGCTACAGACCCAAAACCGCAGAGCTTACGGCAGATAACATCAGTGAAAGACCGGCTGTCATCTTTATGCAAAAATCCAGGGAAGCGATGAGCCCGGTTACGGTACTGGCAAGAAAAACATCCTCACAACCCGACCAGTTTTTGGATGCCAACTCGACCGTCAACCTTTCTCATGATGCGGGTCAGTTTCTCAAGGATTCACCCAATATTTCAGGCATCCGCAAAGGGGGCGGGTTCGGTGTTGATCCCGTTTTGCGCGGTTTCCAAAAAAATCAGTTGATGGTGGAAATGGACGGCCTGCTGCAATCCCAGGGCGCATGCCCCAACCGCATGGATCCCCCAACAACACACATTCAGATGGAGCAGATCGAAGAGGTTGAGATTCTTAAGGGTCCCTATGCCCTTAAGCACGGGCCCTCGTTTGGTGGTATCATCAATTTTAAATCACAGCAGCCCAACCACTTCAGCAATCCCGCCCTTTCTAGTTACGTGACCGTTGGCTACGAAAGCAACATTGATCGCC
>JAWVZC010000060.1:0-14829 GCA_033722415.1 Balneolaceae bacterium
CACGACCGGGGTCACCGGGTTTCCAGTGGGGGTTCCCATCCCGGTGGTAAATAGTATGATGTTCGCGCCAGCCCCGGCCATCGCAGTCGTACTTTCAATATCATTGCCGGGTGTACAGAGCAGATTTAATCCCGATTTTCGCACATATTCCGGGTAGTCCAATACATCCGTGATCGGCGACGTCCCCCCTTTCTTGGCGGCTCCCGCCGATTTTATCGCATCGGTTATCAACCCGTCTTTTATGTTTCCTGCAGAAGGATTCATATCCAGGCGGGCACCGGTCCTTTCGGCGGCCCTTGAATAGCGGTCCATCAGCTCCACGAATCGATCGGCGTCAGTCTCGCTTACACAGCGGTCAACGATCTCCTGTTCCACCCCGCACAGCTCCGGGAATTCGGCTAAGATGGTGGTGCCACCCAGGGCCACCAGGAGGTCGCTGGCATGTCCGACGGCGGGATTGGCAGAAATCCCTGAAAATCCGTCGGATCCGCCGCACTCCAGTCCCACGGTGAGCTTGTCCAGGGATGCGGGTGCCCGCTTCTGCTTGTCAGCCTGCAACAGTCCCAGGAAGGTCTGCCTGATCGCCTCACTCATCAACCGGGATTCGGTTCCGTACTGCTGCTGTTCAAACAGATACACCGGCCTCTCCAGGTTGGGATTCCGTTCCGCCAGTTGCTGCTTCAGGATCTCAACCTGCGCATTTTGACATCCCAGGCTGAAAACGGTGGCACCGGCTACATTGGGATGGATGATATAGCCCGCCAGCAACCCGCAGAGGGCCTCGGCGTCTTCCGGTGTTCCGCCGCAGCCCCCCTCGTGAGTCAAAAATTTGATGCCATCCACATTGTCAAAAAGCCGGGTGCCGGCTGCAGGTATATCCTGCCCAGAAAATCCGTCATGAGATTTGATCTGCTCAATCCTCCCCTCCCGGTAGAGCGATTTCAACTCAGATACATACTGTTCGTAGCGGTTGCGCTTTGAGTACCCAAGTTCCTGCATGAACGCCTGTTCCAGCATCCTGACGTTCCGGTTTTCACAAAATACCAGGGGGATCACCAGCCAGTAGTTCGCGGTTCCCACCTGCCCGTCCGACCTGTGGTACCCCATAAATTGCCTGCTCTTCCAGCGTTCCACATCCGGGGGATTCCATGCCACTTTCTCCGAACGACAGGCGTATGCTTCGGTGGAGTGACGAATGTTGTCGGTGGTTACGAGACCTCCCTCGCGAATGGGCCTGGTCGCTGTTCCCACCTGTACCCCGTACATATAGACCTTGTCTCCTGTATCCAGCTGCTCGGTTACCACCTTGTGTTTAGCGGGAACGTCGTCTTTAAGTGTTATCCTTTCCCCGTTACCTGCGACAGTTTGCCCGGACTCCAGGTCCGAAAGGGCGACGACCAGGTTGTCGTCAGGATCTATTTTAAGAATGCGCCGGGCCATTGGGTTGTTTGCCGTATCTTTCCCATTGCTACTGTGAAGTCTCTTGGTTGGTCCATCGTACACCAATCAGAAATAAAAAATCCCCAAGCAGATGCGTACCAACTACTTAGGGATGATATCCAGTAGCGTGGGGCGGAATCGAACCGCCGACCTCCGGGTTATGAATCCGACGCTCTCACCAACTGAGCTACCACGCCATCTAAAGGCAAACTGTCAACACTTTTGTCGGCGGGAATCGAACCGCCGTCCCGAACGCTTTCGGGATAGGAATCCGACGCACTCTCCAACTAAGCTACTACGCCGGTTACATGCAATTCCCTGTCGCGTTCATCCAATCGGATTGGCAACCCAATCTCAATCGTTCAATAGTTGCCAAATATAGCACTTTTCATACTAAAGATTAACCCCTCCGGGCAGATTTTTTTCGCGACCATCGCAGGCTTACACCGGATCCACTCAGCAGTAACTTCCCGGGAGATATTCCGAAATAACCGACTCGGAACGGGGTTGAATACCTAAAATTACCTTACTCCTCTTCGGAATGCCATCCCATCTGGGTGGGGTAGCAGCCGAGTATTTTAAGGGAGCTGGCCCGGTTTTGTATCTCGTCAATCGCATTACGCACATTGTCACTCTGAATATTTCCCTCGATATCCAGGTAGAACTGGTACTTCCAGGGTTCATTAGGCTTCGGCCGCGACTCCAGCTTGGTCATGTTGATGCTGTTGTCGCCCAGCACGTTCAGGCAGCGAACAAGGTCGCCCTGCTGATGACCGGTGACGAGCAGCATCGAGGTTTTGCACGGTATCTGAGGGTCGCAGTGAATCGGTGCGGGAGCCACAACCACAAAACGGGTGAAATTTTCCTTCTGGTTGGCGATATCCCGCTCCAGGATCGTCAACCCGTACAGGTCCGCGGCATGGGAACCCGCAATCGCCGCCTGCGACAAGTCACCGTCTTCCAGCACTTTCTTGGCGGCCATCGCCGTATCGATGTACGATTCCACCTTGGTTCGATGCAGCTTCGCCAGGAAATTGCTGCACTGGGCGATCGCCTGCGGGTGCGACATAATTCGACGGATCCGATCTATCGGAATCTTCTCCAGCGCCAGCAGGCAGTGAATAATGCGTATCACTTCCTCCCCAACAATATGGAGATTATCTTCACCCAAAATGTCGTACGTTTCATTGATGGATCCGGCGGTGGTATTCTCGATCGGCAGGATGGCATAATCGTGCTCGCCCTTCATGACCGAGTCGGCGGCCTGACGGAAGGTGTCGTATCCATAACTGTGGACCTCGGCGTACCGCTCCTCAAAATGGCGGAAGGCTGCCTGCTGGCTGAACGCCCCCTCGGTGCCCTGGTAGGCAACCGAAACTTTTGCCTGCTTGTCCCGCGCATTTTGGTGGTCGACCAGCGAATGGGTCTGGAAGCGTACGGAATGATCCAGGATCTCCCTGTAGAGCTGCTCGGCAAAGTAGCGATCCAGCCCGTGCTCCCGCGCCAGGTCCGTAATCCGCTGTAAAAGCTGCTCTTCCCGCTCGTGATCTCGTATGGTCCCCTGCTCCTCGATCTTCAGGGAGGAAACCTGCTGAATCACCTCCTGCCGTTCGGCCAGCGATTCGATGATCTTTTTGTCGATCCGGTCGAGCGCGTCCCGGATCTGCCTGAGTTTTTTGTCCATTGCCTTCCGTACTGATTAACGCGAACAAAATGAAGCGGAATATAACAACCACAACGCAAAATAAGGAATGTGATTATACCAGTTAAACGCTGGAGTGATACCATACTGTCCCGCTTCGGCTATCAACAGGTATGATCTGAAGAATCAGGTCCGCAAACTATTGCCAATCACGATAAATTAACAGTGCAACTAATTGACCCGGATTCCGTATTTTCTCAACTTTTACGGAGCGGCAGCATTACGATTACGCCCATGAGGCTAGTCAGCTGCCGTCCACGTACTGCCCGGCAGGCAATACCGAATTCAACATCTATTCCATGCAACAAACATTGATACCCGTAATCACTCTCACCCTCTGCTGCTGGATAGCACCTGACCGCGGCATCGGGCAATCGGCGGAGATCGACACTCTGGAGAACCATCTCCAGAAGGCCCAGGGGCTGGAGCGGGTGTCACTGCTGGCGGAGCACCTTCCCGATATCGTGCGGGAGCACCCTGAGTATACACTCGACCGGACCGAAGAGGCACTAAATCTCCTTTCACGAAGCCCCGCAGGTTCTCCCAATATCGAGATACAGCTGCTGGAATTGAGGGGCTGGGCCTTTGTATACCGCAATGACCTGGATTCCGCCTGGCATTATGCGGTGAGGGCCGAGAACATGGCGCGCCTGCTGAAGCAAACCGCCCTGATAGCAAGACCGGTGCTGCTGAGGGCACGCATCATGCGCGAGCGCGGAGAGCTGGAGTCGGCACTTTCTGCACTCCAGGAGGCCGAAGAAGCTGCTTCTGCTGCGGGTGATCCCCAAATTCGTGCGCGCGTTTTCAACGAAATCGGGTCGATACAACGAAGAAAGGGATTGGCCCGGCAGGCACGGCGATACCACCAGCAGGCCCTGGTTCTTTTCCGGGAGGCCGGAGACCGGGCGGGTGAAGCAACCACCCTCGGATTCCTGGGTATTGCCAATGATATGCTTGGACATTACGACCAGGCGCTCCGTCACCACCAGGAATCGATCAGGATCCGCGAGGCGCTGGGAGACCGGCGCGGGGTGGCGGCTTCTCTGACCAACATCGGGATCTTAAACCAGAAGATCGAAAAATATGACGAGGCAACCGTGTTTTACAAGCGTGCCCTGGAGATCTGGGATGATCTGAAACTGGAACATGAGATTGCCACGACCAGGAACAATCTGGGGGCGGTATATGAACTCCGGCAAAATTACCCGCAGGCGCTGGCCTATTACCAGGAAGCATACACAATCTGGAAAAATATGGGCACTCCCTACAACATCTCGATCGCCCTTTACAATATCGGTAATATCCGAATGTACCTGGGAGACTACCGTGAGGCCCTGTCACTGATGAATCAAAGCCTTGAGCTGCGCCTGGAAATGGGGGATCTCTCCGGAAGTGCCAGCACCTATGGCAGCATTGCCAAACTCTATGACAACATAGGACAACCCGATTCTGCACTTGCCGCCGCCCGGAGCAGCCTGGAGCAGGCCCAAAAAACCGGGAGCTGGTCTTCGATAAGAAACGCCCATGAAATCATGGCAGAACTGTACGAAAGCGGGAACAACCATAAAGAGGCCCTCGCCCATTACAAGGCTTTCAAGGCCGCCCATGACACGCTTTTCAACCTGGAAAGCCGATCAACCATCGCGGAGATGCAGGAGCGGTTCCGTACGCGGGAGCAACAGCAGCAGATCGAGCTGTTACAGCGAAACCAGGAAGTACAAAATCTCTGGCTGGGGATCTTTATCGGGGGATTCAGCCTGTCTCTGATAGTCCTTGGGCTGCTCTACAAACAGTACCAGCTGAAAGAGCGCGCCCACAAAGTGCTGCAGCAGCTTCATGAGAATGAGATTGAAAAGGCCAGCCTGCGAACCGAAGCTGCCGAAACGAAGTCAAAATTGCTGCAGGCGGAAAACAAGCGAAAATCGGAAGAACTGGAGGCCGCCCGGTCCCTTCAGCTTTCGATGCTGCCGGCAACCATTCCCGACCTGGAACAGGCCGAACTGGCGGCATACATGAAAACCGCCACCGAGGTCGGCGGTGATTATTATGATTTCAAACTGCTGGGCAGGGACGAGCTGGTCATCTGTATCGGTGACGGTACCGGTCACGGCGCAAAGGCGGGAACCCTCGTCACAGCCACCAAAAGCATATTCAACCTGATGTCCGGCGACGAGGAGCTCACCCGGTTTATGACCAAAGCCTCGGAAGCCATAAAGATGATGCGGTTCCAAACCCTCTACATGGCGCTGGCCCTGGCCCGGCTCCGCGGCAACACACTGGAACTGGTGGGAGCCGGCATGCCGCCGGCCGTAATCTACCGGGCAAAAACCGATACCGTGGAAACGGTACCTCTCAAGGGGATGCCGCTGGGAACGGTCGTCGATTACCCATACCAACGAACATCGGTCACCCTCCATACCAACGATATTGTACTGCTGCTTAGCGATGGATTCCCTGAACTCAACAATGCTGCGGGAGAGCAGCTTGGATACGAAAGGATACCGAATCTGCTGAAAGAATCGGCGACTAAGCAGCCAAATGCCATTATCAATTACCTGCGAGAGGTGGGATCTAACTGGATCGCGGAGAGTGAACAGGATGATGACATCACGTTCATCATTTTCAAAATGAAATAATATCGCTATCGCCAGCTTACCCCACCCGGTATTTAAGCTCCTCAATCTTGTCCAGGATCTCCCCGCGGTCCATCTCCTGGTAGCGCTCCGGCAGCAGCTCTTTGGAGGTACATTCGATCACCGCGCTCAGCGTCTGCAGTTCGATCTCTTCCGGGTAGGTGGGGGGCAGAAAATCGGTGAGGGCGGCGTCCAGGATTCCCGGGGTCACCTGCTCCTGTCCCTCAGCGGCCGCCCGGAATTTGGCACGCGTCAGGGCGGCCTCCATGTCGGCGCCGGAAAATGTTTTAAGTCCGTCTTTGATCAGTTTCGGCATATAGTCTTCGGTGAGCTGAAGCCTGGTTTTCTTTTTCATAACCTCGAACAGCTCCACGCGCTCCTCCTCGGTATAGGGATGAAACAGTGCCAGGTGCTCCTCGGCCCGCCCCTGCCGTTTCAGGTCAACCGGCATCAGGTCGGGTCGTGCCGTCATCAGGAACCAGATAATTTCGCCGCGGTGACTGGTGTCGCTCATAAACGAGGCGATCTGCGAAAATACCCTGCTGGTGACACCGCTGTCTCCGCTGGCATCCCGGTCGCCGAGGTAGGCATCCGCCTCGTCGATCATCACGGCTACCGGGGCCATCGCCTCCAGGAGGCTCAGTATTTTTTCCAGGTTGCCCTCGGTCACCCCCTGCCACTGGCTTCGGAAATTTTTCAGTTTCACCATGGGGATGCCCACTTCACTGGCAAAGCAGTTTACCAGGAAGGTTTTGCCGGTACCCACGGGACCGCAGACCAGGTATCCCATCGGCAACACATCCTGGCGGCCCTGCTTCAGGGCGTACACCGCCTGTCGCAGGTGTTTCTTCACCTTGGTGTGGCCGGCTACGTCATCGAGGTTGTACCGGGTTTCGACAAATTCCAGCAGCCCGTACGCCTCGGCTTCGATGAGCTCCTTCTTGGTTTCGGTAAGCCGTTCGTGGGTAATCTTCTCCCTATTCTCCTTGGCGTTGGAGAGGATGCTGCGGATGTTGATGAAGTTCAGTCCCGCCGTCTGCCGCGAAAGCACTACGGGCGGTACGGCCGAAACTTCCGCGTATTCATCATCCCGTGTTTCATACTCGATAAATGCGAGGCGCTGCTGCTCGTCCGGTATGTCGATCCGTATGTTGGTGGTATAGGGATTCTGAATGAGGGTCCGGTTGAGATCCGTCATATTTTCGCTGATCAGCACCGTGGTGAAGTCGGAGGCCAGGAACAGCGGGTCGTGCGCCCAGCGGGAGAGGTAGACCAGTGAATTTCGGTCCTCCGTCCCCGAAGATCCGGCTTCGCTCATGGGCACGATGGTTTCAGCATAGTCAATGATCAGTGCCACACTCTTTTTATTCTCAAGCCGGATACGCAGGTACTGTTCCAGGATTGAAAACACCCGCACGGGATCCTTGGGCAGATTTTTGGCGTATTCGGTGCCTACCAGCGAATCGCGCCCGGCCAGCGCCTGGTTGAAATCTTTCTGTGTTTTTTTGTCCCGGAAATAGATCCCCGAAGAGCGGTCGTAGAATATGACGAAATCACGGGCGCCGAAAAAATCGTCTGATAAAAATGTTTTCAGCCGCACAAACTCGGTAGTCTCTTGACGGCGCAGCGGAACCAGATCGTGCACATTGCCGTGCAGAATAAACTGGTTAATGGTGCGACTCAAATATTTCTGCGCAAACTCCTGCGCCCACTTCGGGTAATGATCAAACATTGTCAGTTGTCAGTTGTCAGTTGTCAGTTGTCAGTTGTCAGTTGTCAGAGGCTGCTTATTCCCGAGGTTAGTGTCAAACATTTTGTTGTCCATTTTATCGAAACCTTGGAAACGGGTCAGGTGGAATATTCTGCAACGTCCTCTTCCCCTAAAGTCTAAGGGATACTGAGAAGGGGATATGAGACCGGTTACTTCCGGGTTTCCAAAATCTTTTGTTTAGCTCCTTCCAATTCGGCACACTCTTCGTTATCCAATCCTGGTCTTTTCTTTATCAGGATCAAATCTCGTTTCCTGTCGTAATCGTTCTGGTAATCATGAACTTTTCCACCCAGTTCACCAACCAATTTTTTGGTACAATAGAAATCGGCAATAAAAAAGTTCATATTATTCTGTTTTTTGATACACAATTGGCTTTTACCGCAACAACTTGTTCCCCTCCCATTATATTCTCCTAAGTTTTCTCTCTGCCGGTGTAGGTTTTTCGCAATTTGCTTGCCAGCTCAGTTATTGTTTGAATTTATCTTTCATGGCTGAACCTTGTTTTCCCCACTCCTGTGGCTTCCCCAATGAACCAGGGAGGGGAACATCTTACCAAATATGGGACCATTTCTGATAAAGTATTCTTTTCACTTTTCACCTTTCACTGCTCGGATCCGAGAATAAGCTTTACATTTTCAATCCGGCTGGGCGACGCTTTGCTGATAATGAACCGGTTGCCGTCGATCAGCAGTTCCTCGTTTACTTTGGGAATGCGTCCCAGCGCGTTGATGATATACCCCGCCACGGTTTCATAATTGGCGGTTTCCTCCGGCAGATTTATCTCGGGATACGCCTCCATCAGGTCTTCGATCTCCACGTTGCCGCTTAGAACAAAGGTATTGGCAGACAGCTGCTTCATCACCTGGTCCTCGGTGTCATATTCGTCCTGGATATCGCCCACCACCTCTTCCAGCAGGTCTTCGATGGTGACCATGCCCGCGGTACCCCCGTATTCATCGATCACAATCGCCACCGAAAGGTTCGATTTCCGGAACTCCGAAAGCAGGTCCTTTGAACGCTGCGACGGCGGTACCAGCTTGATGGGACGCATAATCTCCGTCAGGCTGCCCGGGTTGTTAAACATATCGTGCGCAAAGATGACCCCGACGATATCATCGATCGTCTCTTCATACACCGGCAGCTTGGAAAAACCGGATGAGATAAAAACTTTCAGGGTGTCTTCAATACTGGTGCTCTTTTCGATGGCGATCATGTCGGTTCGCGGTATCATCGATTCCCTTACCCGCTTGTTGGATAGTTCAAGCACGTTATGCAGTATTTCGGAATCCTCCTTGTCCAGGTCCGAGCCCCCTGTATCGCGCAGCTCCTTGAATATCAGTTCCACATCCTGCCGGCGGAATACCTGTCCCGTTCGGTCGATCTCCGGGTTTATCATTCTGATCAGGAAATCCGAAACAATATCGGCGACCACGATCAGGGGCTTGAACATCCAGTGAAAAATATGCTGCGGCACCGATATCAGGCGCACCGTCCAGTCCGAATGGATTCGGAACAGTGCTTTCGGCAAAATTTCCCCGAAGATCATGATGATCACGGAAGCCAGGATGGTTTGGATGGTCAGCATCGTAGCCGGCGAGGGCGCGTGGCCCAGCCAGTTCTGATAGGTTGCTGTAATCGGGGTGGTAAGAAACAGCGTCATCAACGTGGCGTAGAGCACATTGACGATATTATTGCCCACTAGTGTCGTGGTCAGGAAGGTTTCGGGATTGCGGATAAAATAGTTCACTGACCGGCCGATCAGCGACTTTTTGCGGGATTCGATCTCCAGTTTCAACCGGTTGGCGGTCACAAAGGCGATCTCCGATCCGGAGAAAAACCCGCTGAGCAGAATGGTAAGTAAAATCAATAACGACTCAAACATCTATGCTATCTGGTACCAGAGTTAGTTACAGCATATCCAGTTACGTGTGAAATCCCGTTCGGGACGAAGCAGGTAACCGGAGTAATGTACAAACTTTTCCGGTGGCAAATTACCTTGTTAACAAGCCCCGGCACAGTACTGAAAATGTTCTATATACCGCGGAATTCGGGTGTTCGCTTCTCCAGGAAAGCCGCCGTGCCCTCTTCCGCGTCATCCGTGCTGCATAGATACCCGAACAGTTCCGACTCGGTCTGATATCCTCCCTTGTCCCCGGAGTGATATACCGCCTGTATCGCGCGTTCAATGGCGAGTGGTCCATTTTTGAGGATAGCTTTCATCAGGTTTTTTGCCTCCTGACGCCCTTCCGATTCCGGCACTACCGAGTTGACGATTCCCAGCTGGAGGGCCTGTTCGGCGGAAAGTTTTTTCCCGGTCAGGATCAGTTCCAGGGCCTTGCTTCGTCCCACAATTTGGGGCAGCCGCTGCGTGCCGCCATATCCCGGTATCAGGCCGAGGCCTATTTCCGGGAGTCCAAACACCGCTTTCCGGGTGGCAATACGGATGTGGCAGGCCAGGGCCAGCTCGGCACCGCCGCCGAGTGCGTACCCGTTGACCAGGGCAACAATCGGCTTGCGGGTATCTTCGATCAGCTGAAAAATCTGTTGCCCTTTTTGCGACTTCATCCGGCCTTCATGCTCTTTCAAGCCCCTCAGCTCGCCGATATCAGCACCGGCCACAAAGGCTTTTTCCCCGGCACCGGTTACCAATACCCCCTTCACCGAATCCTCTACATTGATCTGCTTGAACACCTCAGCCAGCTCATTGAGCAGATCGTCGTTGAGGGCATTCATTTTATCCGGCCGGTTGAGGGTGACTTCGGCTATGTTGTGGTCGTCAACGTCGTAACGCAGGGTATCAAACATACTCACTTTCAGTTGCAGGATTAATGAACGCTCTGTCGACTATTCCCGGACCCGTTTTCGGGAACTGTCTTTTTCCGATTCCGATTCAGCATCCGTCTGCTCCCCGACCTCCGGAACATCGAGCCTGATATCTTCCTCCAGGTCCATCTCATCCAGGTCCGAATAGATCGGCAGGATATCCTGATCCAGGTCGTCGATAATTTGAGAGGTTTCTTCCACCTCTTCCAGGAGGTTGTCAAGCTGGAAGCCGATCTCTTCCGGGTTACTCATGGTCATCGACTGCTCATAGATATATCGGATGGCATCCTCGATCGTTTCCAGGTGGGTTTCGCAGATCAGGTATTTCTCCTTGGCGATTTCAAACTTTTTAAGCCGTTTTTTAAGGATCCGTACCCGCCGGATCTTGGTGCGTTTCAGGCGTTCGGAATCCAGGTCCTCAATTTTCTTCTCCTCGCGCTGCACTTCCCGTTTTAATCCCTCCTCAACCGAAGTATTCATGTACAGCTGGTAGCGCTTGTGCAGGTCCAGGAGCGTCAGGTAGTTGGAGATCAGCTCCTCTACCTTCTTTCGGATATTGTCCAGCAGTCCCTGCGAGCTGTAGGGAAGCTTGTCGAAATTTTCCTTGATCAGTTTGGCCAGGTGTTTCAGCACCAGGAACCGTCGTTTGCTCTTCTCGTCCAGGTCCTGGAAAACCGTTTTTTCTTCGGTCACCGAATTCCGCTCCCGCAGTTTCTTCAGCTTCACATTCTTGCGGAACCGCGGAAGGCGTGGCACAATACCCAGGTACATCAGCTCGGTACCAAACGTCATAGTCAGAATCAGGTTGGAGACCAGACCCACATCGGCAAGAGCGAATGCGGAGATCGCCGCCACCAGCAGCACCCCCATGTTCAATGGGTGCAGAAAGGCTTCCCGGGTATAATTTATCGAGTCATCTTTTTCCATAACAGTACCTCATTTTTCGCCCTCCGCTTTCTCGCCGGTATCCCCGGCATCGTGCCTGCCGGTCCCGATCGTTTTCTCAACATGCATGTTATTGGCCTGCTGCTCGATTTCGTTATACAGTTTGCCCATTTCAAGCTTCACCTGCTGCAGGGTTTCGCGGGCCTTCGATTTCTTGATCGCCTCATCGCGCTCGGTTTCGGTCAGTCCGGCATGTTCCGTTTCGCTTTCGGCCAGGCTGTCCAGGGCCACATCAAGCCGGGCCTCCACGCTGGCAATCTTGCTCTTGACGTTGAACAGCACATCATCAAACGACTCCATCAGCTCGTAGGTGTCCATGTTGCGCAGCGCATCGGTAATATTCCGCTGCCACCGGGTGCGTTTCAGCTGTTCCCGGGCCTCCCGCATTTTGCGGTAATGCTCCTTGTACTCCTCTTTTAACTGCTCGCGCTGTTTACGACTATCGCTCGACATGGCTGCAATACTTACCGGTTAGGATTGGGACTTTTCCTTCTTGCCGACCGTCTTCGACTGTTCGGAGTCTGTTTCAGGCTGTTTATCTTCCAGCTCGATTTTCTTCTCTTTTTCAGGCAATTCGTCTTCGATCTCGGGTTCCCCCTTGCCCATTTCCGACTTAAACTGCTTCACCAGCTCATGCGCACGCAATTTTTCGGCATTGGCCTCGATCTCCATCGTCTCGGTATCGATGCTGTCGAGCGCCAGCTCCATGCGGGCTTCGTTCTTGGCGGTCTCTTCATTCAGCCGGTTGAGCATCTCGTCATGGGTCTGGTCGAGCCCGCCAACCTCAAACTGCTCGAGGGCATCGGCCACGCGCGACTGCCACTCGGCGCGTTCGCTGGCCCGGAGCGCCTCCTTGGCCTCCTGGATCTTGCGGTCTTTTTCGCGGATAAACGCCTTTTTCACTTTCAGGGCCTTTTCGTAGGCCTGCTCGGCAAACTCCAGCTGATCTTTGGAGTGCTGCAGGTTCTCCTTCGCCTTTTCAAGCTGCAGGGCATATCCCTCGGCGATATCGTCTCGGTCGGCATTAATGGCAGATTTTATTTTGGTCGTCAGGTCGTTTATCTGTTTTTCATATTTCTTAACCTCCTTTTGCAGCATGATCATATTGGCCTTCACCGTAGAAATGTTCTCATTCATCTGCGGGATCTGGTCGTTCAGGTCACGGATATTCTGCTCAAGTATCAGTTTGGGATCTTCTATGGAGCTCACGAATCCACCGAAAAGCGACTTAAGTGCTCTTACTAAACGTTTAAACATGGTCTTTGTCTGTTTTATTAACTGTTGCCCTGCCCTGTTACAAAATGGTACTATTTAATACAATATAAGGGATATAAGTTATGTGATTTTGATGATATTGCAATAGTTATCAGGATTTCAATTCATGAACGCCGTCCTTGTCTGCCCTAAACCGTATCAGTTTTTTGGATGCGGGGCGTTCTGTTCCGATCGACACCGCTTGCTGCATCATGGTATTAACGGGTTCGATCACACTGTTCTTGTTCGTATAGATCCGGGCAATTGTTTCATTTTTTTCCACATAATCACCACACTTCCGGTATAGCCGGATACCAGCGGCCGGATCGATATCGTCCTCCTTTCGCCTTCGGCCCGCCCCCAGCTCCAGGGACGCCAGCCCGATCCGGTACGCATCCATTCGATCGATATACCCGCTTTGCCGGGCGGTAATCTCATCCGAAAATTCTGCATGTGCATAGCTATCGGGATCTTTGACGAGATCCAGGCTGCCCCCCTGATGTTCAACCAGCTGGTACCATTTCCCGAGGGCCCGCCCGCTGGCCACCGCCTCCCTGCTTTTGTCGATACCTTCCTCTATGGTCGATGCTTTTTCTCCCAGGCAGATCATCGTTCCGGCCAGGGTATGGGTGATCTCCATCACGTCCTCCGGACCGTCCCCCTCAAGTGCGGCGATCGACTCCTCCACCTCCAGCCAGTTTCCCACTGCATACCCGAGCGGCTGGTTCATATCAGTGAGATAGGCGATCGTGCGCTTCCCGAATCGCTCACCGATCTCCACCAGCGTTTCCGCCAGCTCAACGGCGCGGTCCAGGCTGTTCATAAACGCACCGGAGCCGAACTTTACGTCCAGTACCAGGGCATCAATGCCCTCAGCCAGTTTCTTGCTCATAATACTGCTGGCAATCAGCGGGATCGACTCCACCGTGGCCGTCACATCACGAAGCGCATAGAGCCGTTTGTCAGCCGGCGCGATATCTTCGGTCTGCCCGCACATCACCATACCGATCTCCTTCAGTATCGCCCGGTAGCGATCCAGCGTAATATCGACCGTAAACCCGGGGATCGACTCGAGCTTGTCCAGCGTTCCGCCGGTGTGTCCCAGTCCCCGGCCCGATATCATCGGTACCGGCACCCCGCAGCTGGCCACTATCGGCGCCAGGATCAGGGAAAGCTTGTCGCCCACCCCGCCCGTCGAGTGTTTGTCCACTTTTGTGCCGGAAATACCGCTCAGATCCAGCACCTTCCCGGAATAGAGCATCGCCTCCGTGAGTTTGGCGGACTCCCACTTGTTAAATCCCCGTAAAAAGCCTGCCATCAGGAACGCGCTCATCTGGTAGTCGGGCAAGGCGTCCCGCGTATATTCATCGATGATATAGGTAATTTCTTCGTCCGAAAGCTGTTCTCCGTCCCTCTTTTTGCGAATAATTGAGACCGGATTGAAATTATCTGCTGACATTAGTAGTCTTGATCTGAATTTTTGTGAACTGTAAATGAACTATATTGACGGTAACATTCAACATGAAATTCCGATCGTGATCACCGTATTTGCCGATAAACACCTCTATCAAATTGATGAAATTCTGCCCGATCCCCTCAACCTGCATTACTACGATCCCGAACAGGGACTCCCGTCCAACCTTGATGAAGCCGATGCCCTTCTCGTACGTACGGTAACAGAAGTCAATGAACAAACACTCTCTCCCGTTCCTACAAACCTGCGCTTTGTGGGTACCGGATCGGCCGGTATCGACCATATCGATACCGATTTCCTGCAGCGCCATGGCATTCGTGCTGCGAACTCGGCCGGATGCAATGCCCGTTCGGTGGCGGAGTATGTGGTTACGGCGTTACTGTTATGGAGCCAAAAAGAAAAGGTCAACCTGAAAAACGAGTGTATCGGCATCGCGGGTGTGGGACATGTGGGATCGGAACTCAAAAAACTGCTGGACGACCTGCAGTGGCCCTGCCGATGCTACGACCCGCCGCGGGCCGAACGGGATCCCGGTTTCTCTACGGTTACACGCAACGAACTGCTGGAATGCAGCATCCTGACATTCCACACTCCACTGACGTTTGACGGTACATATGCCACTCATCACCTGCTGGACGCGGACCTGCTGTCAACAAACGCGTTTAAACTGGTGATCAACTCCGCGCGGGGCGGGGTAGTGGACGAACAGGCCGTGCTGGAGGCGAAATCGGCCGGTCGGCTGCACGACCTCGTTATCGACGTTTGGGAGGAGGAGCCCTGCTTCCAC
>JAWVZC010000061.1:0-14797 GCA_033722415.1 Balneolaceae bacterium
AGGACCTTTATTTTTATATTTCTGAAATCAACCCGGTTTCCATGATCCTGCAGGCCGATGTGTCCCTTGTGGGCGGCACCAAACTCGGGATGAAGTGCAAACTTGCTGTTGTTGATCATTTCATACCATTCATCGGTCCAGCGCTCATATTCCACCACTTTCTGACCGTTCATCCAGTGTTCTACATGGGCGCCATTTCCGGTAACCTCAATGGTGATCCGGTTCCATTCGCCAAATGGATTCGCGTTTTGCGGATCGGCAGGAATCAGGTCGTATAATGATGTAGCTTTCCGGTTACCATTTTCCCCCTGGTTGGCATCGGGATGATTGGCGTTGTCCAGGATTTGAATTTCCGGGGCCGACCAGTAGATAGGTTCATCCTGCTGCTCAAGACCGGCATAAAAAATCCCGCCGTTGGCTCCCTTTGCGGCCCGCCATTCCAGTTTCAGGATAAAATCTTCATAGACCTCTCTGGTGATGATATCACCGCCGCCTCCGCCCTCTACGACAGACAGTATGCCGTTTTCCACGATCCATCCCTGGTCAGGAAATGTTTCCTTATTGTAACCGCGCCATTCGCTCGTACTCTCCCCGTCAAAGAGCAGCTGCCATCCCTCCTCCTTTTCCTGTTCCGTTAGCGTGTTATGCTGGGCAACAGCTGTCGAGAAAGTGGCTGCCAGGAAGATTACTAGTGTTAATACTGTATTGAATTTCATTTGAATCTGGGTTGAGGTTATAAATTTGTTAAAAACGAAAGACCAATATTTTTCCGAAGCATGAATAGTAAAATGGCTTTCCGGTTTAACCCGCTTGTCGCATTCATTTATAAACGAACAATGCGGGGGAAAACAGCAACCAGGATTGTACAGTGCTCCATTTCAGCTTTTCCCGTTCCCTGGATCGATTCCGATGTGCTCGAGGGCTTCATGCGAGCAGCCCTGCCAGTCGTAGGGCTGATTGCCGATATACCCGATATCCTCGATCCCGATCTTGCTTGACCAAAACCCGGAAGCCACCAGGTCCCGGAACCGGTTGAAAAAGGCCACGCCCTGCTGCATATCCGGTTCGGCAATATCGGGATAGGCGATCTGGTCCAGCATCGCCGTTTTATCTTCACCCGAACAATCGATAAACGGGGCGTCAAACTGTTTCTGGCACTGCAGGTCAAGCCAGTTGAGTCCCCCGCGAATCGGGGTCTGCATCTCGGGGCGATCCAGCATCATAAAGTCGATAAACTCCGGGACTCCGGCATCCTCGGCGTTACCAGAACGCTCGTCGGCCGGAATGATCATATTGGCCAGCTGGCGAACAGTTTCAAACTCATGATCCGTGAAAAACTGCGTTTCCCACTTTTCAATATCCTCTTCCGTTACATGTTTCCAGAACCTCTCCTCGGGGCTCGTTTTTGAAGGGGGCGTTTGGCAGCCGGTCATTACAAAACTGCCTGCCAGGGTTCCCAGTGATAGTGTCTTTAACGCTTCACGTCGATCCATAATGTGTTATTGCATTGGGTAATTAGTCGTTAGTGGATTGGGGAATCTGCAGCAGATGCCCGTACCTCAACCTGTCACGCGCATGTTATCACAGGTTATAAATTTCCTTTGTTCATCTGGTCGGCGATGTACTCCGAAGTCCGCATGGAGAGGGCCAGCAGCGTCCAGGTGGTGTTCTTGTGCGGCTGCGATACGAACGGCCCGCCGTCGGCCACGAACAGGTTATCAACATCGTGTGCCTGGCAGTGTTTGTTCAACACCGAGGTATCGGGATCGTTGCCCATCCGTGTGGTGCCCACTTCATGGATAATTTCCCCGGGCGTGGAGATGCCGTAGCCCTCCTCCCTGCCGGGCATGTCCCACAGCGGCTGACCGCCCATCTCGTCGATTATCCGGCGGAATGTCTGCTGCATATGCCGCACCTGGTTATACTCCTGGTCACTCCATGTGTAATTGAACCGAAGTGCGGGTATGCCCCACTCATCCACCACGTCGGGATCAATTTCGCAGTAGTTATCCTCGTAGGCAATACTTTCACCGCGTCCCGATAGGCCGACGATCGACCCGTAGTAGCGCCGATAGTCCTCTTTAAGCTGTTTGCCATATCCTCCGCCACCTTTCGGGCGATCCTGGTAGAGGTCACTGTAGTTCTGGATGCCACTCATAAACCCGTAGCTCGGCATGCCGCGTCCGCCCCATAGTTCCACGTGGTACCCGCGTGCAAAGTCGAGGTTGCTATTGTCCTGCTGCTGCCACCACGGAATGTAGAGATGCATACCCCCGGTGCCATCTTCGTTGTGAGGCGGCATATCCATCAGGTCGGGGATAACTCCCGCCACGGAGGTTCCGGTGGTATCCATGAGGTATTTGCCGACCATACCGCTTGAATTGGCCAGCCCGTCGGGGAACTCACTGGATTTGGAGTTTAGTAGCAGTCGGGCGGATTCACAGGCGCTGGCGGCCAGCACCACGATGCGGGCCCGTACCTTGTATTCTCTTCGATCCTTCTTATTCACGTAGGAGACGCCGGTTGCCTTCCCGTCCTTGTGGGTGATCTCCCGGGCCATGGCGCCGGTAATTATTTCCAGGTTGCCGGTCTCAAGTGCGGGGGGCAGCAGTACCGAAGGCGAAGAAAAATTGGAGTGGGTAGAGCAGCTCCGGTTACACTGACCGCAATAGTGACATGCGGCACGTCCGTTGTGCGGTTCGGTCAGGATGCTCAGATGCGAAGGCACGCAGGGGATACCCATATTGTCGCATGCCTGCTTGATGAGAAGCTCGTAACAGCGCGGCTCCGGCGGCGGCAGAAAAATTCCGCCCGGTTCATTATAAATTCCCTCGTTGGTACCGAATACCCCGATCAGCCGGTCGATACGGTCGTAATACGGCTCAATCTCTTCATAACTTATCGGCCAGTCATCTCCCATCCCGTCGATACTGCGGACACGAAAATCGTCCGGACCAAACCGGAGTGAAATACGTCCCCAGTGGTTCGTCCTTCCGCCGAGCATCCGCCCCCGGAACCAGTCAAATTCGGTATCATCGGTGGTTGTGTACGGCTCGCCGTCGATATCCCACCCCCCGAAGCAGGCATCAAATTCACCAAATGGCTGAAGCTGGGTGCTTGCTCCCCGTCGGGGTGATTCATAGGGCCAGGTAAACATCGAAAAATCCTGTGAATCGAACCATTCGCCTGCTTCCAGCATAACTACATCGGCGCCCGCCTTGGTAAGTTCATGGGCAGCCATACCGCCACCAGCCCCCGAACCTATGATACAAACGTCGTACTGTTTCGGACTTTCCTTTATCTGCATATCGTAAATCTATCCCTTTAATTAAAAATCCCGGATTATCAATCAGATAATGAAGTGTGAGTATTTTGATATCGCAGACCCGTTCAATGAATTATTCTCACGGGTGACAGTTTTACTGCCGACGCAATGTTATTTTTTTGCCAGATTATCCCCCGAATATCAGTTTGCGCCCGGGCCTGATTGGGTTATTATCTAACCGGAGAGTTCGGCTCCCACCATCTCGAGCAGATTTTTGGTGGCTCGTATCCCCTCATATTCGCTGAGTCCGCTGCCCTCGTATTCAATGCCGACATAGCCTCTGTAACCGGCCTCCTTAACAATCGACATCAGCTTTATGTAATCCATATTTTTTTCGTAGCCCTTCTCGTTAAAACTGTGCGATTTGGCACTCACCCCTTTGGCATAGGGCATCAGCTGCCGGGTACCCATGTATCGGTCATACGATTCGTTTTCCGAAATATTAAAATTTCCGAAATCAGGCAGTGTACCGCAGCGGGGATGATCCACTTGTTCCATAACCCCCACCAGCCAGTCGCCGTTACTGGAAAGGCCGCCGTGGTTCTCCACGATTACGTTGATATCGTGCTGATCGGCAAATTCCGTCAGACTTCTCAGTCCCTCCGCGGCACGCTGCATCTGTTCTTCCCAGCTGCCGCGGCTCTGGGCATTTACCCGGATAGAGTGGCAACCGAGGTATTTGGCAGCCGTCACCCATTTGTGATGATTCTCAACCGCCTGTTGACGCTTCTGAGGATCGGGGTCGCCCAGCGCGCCCTCCCCGTCACACATGATCAGCACATTTTCTACACCGTTATCCTCCGCTTGTTTATTCAGCTCATTGAGATACGCGGTATCTGTTGCCTTGTCCTTGAAAAACTGGTTCACATATTCCACCGCGCTGATTCCAAACTCATTTTTGGCTGTGGCCGCGAAATCAAGGTTATCCAGGTCTCCGCCAAAGAGCGCTTTATGCAACGACCACTGAGCCAGCGATATATCGAAAAACATATCTTTTTGGGATCCGGCAAACAGTGACCCGGTGGGAAAAGCAGATAATGCCGTTGATCCAACCACCATTTTCCCGAACGTTTTAATAAAAGTCCTTCTATCCTGATTCATCAATTTCCCTTTGTACTTATCTTTTAAATTTCAACCCGTTTCAATGTGCCGACTTGTTTGCAAAAAATCCAGTAGCTAAAGCAAATTTATTTAAAAGAATGCCCCAGCCCCTTCTTCCGCAGTTCAGGGCAAAACAGGTTCCTGCTCACGCGGCTGAAACTCGCAATTACCGTTTTCTGATACCAATAGTGAAGGCCTTTTGCGGGTTATTACGGGTCAGCATGTCGATCTCCTGTTGCGTATATCCCTCGCGTTTTAGCCGGGGAATAAATTCATTCAGAATGTAGGTATAGGGATCAAAATCAGACGGACTACCGCCCGGTTCCCCGACCCGGTACCAGCCGGCATCATGCGAAATTAACACCCGGTCAAGCAGTCCTATCTGTTTCATATTATCGATCAGCCTGAAATGGTAATCGGAGGAGGAGGGGCCTATGCCGTCGAACTCCACCCAGGCCCCGCGACGTGCCGCCCGGCGGTGAAATGTACTGTCAGACTCGTTCTGAGCGTGAATCCAAACAAAAGCAGAGGGATCAATTCCCTCCCGTTCCAGGATATCCAGCTGTTCGATGGCCGTAGGTCCATCCGGCGTGTGCACGCCGATGGTTAACCCGCTGTTTTTATGGGTGATTGCTGCCGCTCGCAACAGTTTCTCACCCGTTTCGGATATCGGGCTGGTATCCACCCGCAATTTGATGAATCCGGGACGAACACCAGATTCGCCGATCCCCCTGCTCCATTCATCGGTCCACCGGTCAGCAAGCTGCTGCGCCGTCTCTTCATAAACGTGATCCGGTAAAAATGTTCCCTGCTCATCCCCGTAATAACCGGTATTTGTAACCAGGTGAAGACCCGTCGATTCAGCTAATCGTTTCAAAAGTACGGGATCTCGTCCCAGGTACGCGGGGGTACACTCAATCAGTGTTCGTCCGCCGGCAGATCTCAAGTCATTGAGAAACGGTTCTACCATTACAAACGCCGAATCGCGATCGTACCGGGACCTGCTTACCTTATCTACACCGATAAAGTCAACAAGGATATGCTCGTGCGGTAACACAAAGCCGAGGTCAGCCGGATCAACCGGACCGGTTACCGTCATTATGTTACCCTGAATTGAGTTGTGAGTCTGTGCATTTAGAATGTCAACCTGAATTAAAAATACGGTTAACAGTGTCACCACTGCCTTTAAAATTGTGTCGCATAATCGGATTGAACAGTTCATGTTTTCTAATTTGTCTGGGTGAGTTAGCGGGATAATTTTTCCGGGAACCAATGGGTATTACAACCGTCTCCGAGGTGATACAAAAAAAACATACTTGCAACTAAACAATACGGTAACGGTAACGCGTTTACCGGTTAAAAAAGTAGCCTTTTTGTCATCCTGACCTTGTTTCAGGTTTTTACAAGGTCTCTGAAGTTGATCTCGGCATGCAACAGATCAACGCTCAGTACCATGACGAGATTCCGGATGACGCAGAGGGCATTCCCTGTTTATTGCCATCAAATCTAACCACTAAATGCAATAAAAGTAAAAAAACAATATTGATTTCCGGAACGGATAACAAATACCGTAATGGGATATACCGCCTCTATTTTAAGCATTCCAAATAGCACTTTACGGGGATAAAGAAGTTGATATCGGAATCAGCCATTATTTCTTCTCACTTGAATGATCCGGTCACAATCTGCGAATATGCGGCTGTGCTGTGCTTGCCGGGTGGTTTTCCGCTAACAATCCTCGGAAATTCATACCCGGATTCACTGGGAATTTCCGGCAATCTTTTCGGTGTAACGTCATCCGTTCCGATCCAACTCGAATACCTGTTTCTCTACCGGAATGGCTGGCCGAGAACAATGTTTATTGGGAGATACCAATTCGCTATCGGCATTACTGTATAGATCACATAGCCTTTTCAAGTATTAACCCATAGATTGTGTAAATGTTCAACAGCCCGGGAGGCAATTCTTGTTAATTCATTTGTTAACATGCAGGCTAATCAAACGAAATTTTCGCTGTTGCGTATTTCAGTAGAATTCTTTTTTCTGTTATTGCAGATAATCGTCATTACGTATCGATTTTAAGCCTATGAATATATTTCCGTATTCAACCAAATTCAATCTACTCCTGGTTACGGTGACAACCGTTTTTACTGCAGGACTTAATCTGCCGACTCAGGGGCAACAGGCCGGCAGCATCGAAATGAAGATCCATCCCGATCGCTGGAGTGAATGGTACCGGCCCGCGGACCAGCCGGTGTTTACCAAGGAATACGGCAACAATCATGACGCGGTAATCTTCCGGGAGCCCGGCCACCCTTATCCTTATCAAATGATCGTCAGCCACGAAACCAGCGGGGCCCAGCTCTGGAGAGCCCAATCGTTCTCCTGGAGCAGCAGCGACTGGGAGCTGGTATCGGCGGAATATAACATCGGCGGACACTATGAGTACGACGACGGGGTCAAGGTCAACGACACCTACTACCTGTTTGAGCAGGGGATTGTCTACACCTACCGCGGCGATCTTGCAGACGGAGACGGGAACTGGCAACGGGCAGGCACCTACCCGCAGGACCAGTGTGATGATATCGGGGTCTATTATGAAAACGGGCTTTTCCACATCTTTGGTGAATACGGAAGGTTTCCCCACGGACCGGACGGGACCAGTCTCTCACACTTCACCTCCTCCACCGGCCTGGGCGACTGGAAGCTGGTTGATACCAAAGCGGTGGATCCCAACCCGGACGGCTCAGCTACCTACGGTGTTGGGGATCCTACCATTGCAAAGATCGAGGGTACCTACTACCTGTTTTGCGACCGGGAATCAGAAGATACGCCCTATCGCGTCACCGGGTGGCGGACAGATGACCTGACCTCCCGTTTCGAGTACCTGGGAGAAGTGATCACCCCCCGTTCAAACCAGGTGGATGACTGGGATAACCACCGAATACAGGATGCCGATATATTGTATGTACCTGAACTGTCCCGTTATGTGATGGTCTGCAATATGAAAGATATCGACGGCAATCCGGGAGGAGATTTTGAAAGTAATCACCTAGGTGAAGGTGAAACTCGGGTAGTGGGATTCTTCTATTCCGGAGCGGTCATCGAAATCAGGTAGGAACACGGGAGAAAACGGAACATGGCACGAGCCATGGGAATCAACGAATTTATGCTGTGATACACGCTGAGAAACGGTGTTGTGTCATCCGGCGGTCGCTATCTAGTACTCATTTCAAAATATTTTATCGTGTCGTCATTCCGGATTACCACATACAGCGGCGTACTGCCGGGCCGTTGCAGCTTCATTATCCTGCGAACTTCTCCCTCCACCTGGAAGCCGCTTACGGCGGGCGGCAGGAATACACTGGAATCTGCCCTGGCAGTGATTACCGCACCGTAACTGGCATCGTATCGTCCCACCTCCGGTTTCACATTATGCAGGTTTCCGCCAGTAAGAATCTCCTTATGGCCATCCCCGTTAATATCATCCGTATTTATGCCGTACATCGGGGAAAGCTGGGCCTCCATCGGTAGTTTCTCAATGTTAAAAGAGCCGTCCCCCCTGTTCCAGCCGATCACGCTTTCCAGCATATATGCCCTGGAATGATGAGCATCTTCAAGCTGCTTCGTGGTGAAAATTTGCCGGATACTCTGCCCTGCAAATGACTCGTAGTCAGGATACTTCTGTTCAAGCGACGGTATCCGCTCAATCAGATTATGTCGAAGGGCCATTGGATAGACCTCATCGTTTTTATGAATTCCGATCACATTTTCGATGGTACCGTTGCTGTCAAAATCACCGGTCCACAGGTGTACCGGTTCCTTTCCGGAGGCATGAAAGCGGGAATTTTGCCCGTGATTGCCCCCTGTGAAATCCAGGTCACCGTCCCCGTCCAGGTCTTCGAGCCGGAGAGAATTCCACCACCCTCCGGTCCCGGAAAGCCCGAACTGTTCCGCAGGTTCCAGGATACCCTCTTCATTGATAAAGAGCGTCAGTGGCATCCACTCCCCGGCAATAAGCAGGTCGGCGTCGCCATCCCCGTCCATATCGCCCCATGCCGCGTCGCTGATCATTCCGAGATCAAGGAGTCCGGGCGCCACATTCTCGGTCACTTCCGTAAAATTGCCGTTGCCGTCGTTTTTCAGAATATAGCCGTCTACCGGCACCCCGATCGCGAACGGTCGCAGGCGGGTGCCCACGAAGAGGTCCATATCACCATCACTGTCGATATCGTGAGGAGCAACCGTCCCGGTCGACTCATACCGGCCCGTTGGCAGAATCTGCTCCGATTTTCTGAAACCGGGACTGCCGTCGTTAATGTAGTAACGGTCGCTCAGCGCGGAACTGCTGGTGGGGAACTCGTTTCCGCCGCTTGTGACGTAGAGATCCTGGTCACCGTCGCCGTCACCGTCGAACCAGGCGCAGTCGGTATCCTCGCTGATCTTGTCGGCTTCAAACAGGTCCGGTACCCGCTTTGTCATCCCCCCGGACGGTGTTTGGATCAGCAGCACGCCGGCCTGGTCTTTGGCCCCTCCTACGTACATGTCATCCCTTCCGTCCCCGTTGGCATCCCCTATACAGGCGGCCGGACCTTCGGTGGAGCGCATGTGAAACAGCAGCAGATCCCGGTTAAAATCGACAAATTCATTCTCGATGTGTTTCCAGCCGGTCGAATATTGTTCGGTCACGTCACGCAGATACGGGCGCCGGCTGTTCCCGGTCCTGTTATTCGGTCTTGTGACATGATCGCCGTTTGCAGCAGCACGTTCTTTTCTGATCGTCAACAGCGTGTCGGCATCGATTCCCCGCAACAGCGTCTTCTTGTTGTCGGGCCACTCAATAAGCAGGGAATCGAGCCGGGTGACGGATCCGAGGCCGATATGGACCCGGGGATCCATTGTTGACTGAAATCCCCTGATCGGCATCTGTTCGGCGTACCAGGATTGATCTCCGGCCCATGCCGTTACCTGGGCTCCCAGCATGTTGGTGTTGTCGCCGCTGCTCTCCAGCTGCAGCATGAGCCAGTGGTTGCCCGGATGTTGTTCCGCGGCCCTGTTTTCGTATAGCGAAGCCACGCTGTTCAGGTTGTTGATCACCAGCTCCAGATCCCCATCGTTGTCCAGATCGCCATAGGCTGATCCGTTGGAGAACCCGGGATCATCAAGCCCCCAGCTTGCGGCCGAATCGGCAAACTGCAGGTTGCCGGTGTTACGGAAGGCATAATTGGAGATCGGGGTTGAGGGTATCATGTCGATCAGCTCCCGGAAATTCACGTTGTTGTCTTTTACGATGCGCCGAACGACCTCCTCCTGCGAAATTTTCTGCAGGTAGTCGAGATTGGTAATATCCTGGTAAATGCCGTTGGCAACAAACAGATCACGACGACCGTCAAGGTCGAAATCGGCGATATTGGCACCCCAGCTCCAGTCGGTGGCCTCAACCCCGGCCCATCGACCGATCTCGCTGTACGTGCCGTTCCCATTGTTCAGTTGCAGCGTGTTTCGGGTAAACTGGTGAAAATACCCGTTTTTGAGATAGTTCTGGTAGCGTTCCCAGCTGTCAAACGTAGTAACTTTTTTGACTCTGCTTTCCGGTTCCGGCAGCATATCAGTTACAAATATTTCGGCGTATCCGTCGCCGTTAAGGTCGGCCACATCAGCCCCCATGGATGCGGCACTGACACTGTTTACCTGCTCCTCCAGCACTTCGCTGAATGTGCCGTCCATGTTATTGATATAGAGGTAATCCCGCTCAAAAAAATCGTTTGAGATGTACATGTCCGGCCAGCCGTCGCGGTTCAGGTCGGCCACAGATACTCCCAGCCCGAACCCGATCTCACTTCCGTAAATTCCCGTTTCCTCGCTGACGTCGGTAAAAGTACCCCCGTCGTTACGGAAGAGCTTGTCGCCGCCGCGGGCATTCCGAACTCCCCGGATGTTTTCCTGCAGATCAAAACTGCCGATGGCACGATACGAGTTGTTTACGAGGTAGAGATCCAGATCCCCGTCCCGGTCGTAATCAAAAAAGGATCCGTGAATCGAAAGCGCGGAATCGGCGATACCGAACTCTTCTGCGCGTTCACTAAAGGACAGGTCCCCATTATTGATGAAGAGTTCATTCTGCTTGTCATCCCCTTCGATTATACCGGAATTACATACGTAGATATCCAGCAGCCCGTCCCCGTTAACATCCGCCATGCTGACCCCGGTGGACCAGGCGCGGGTGCCCGACACACCCGCTGAATCGGTGATATCCCGAAACGTAAGCCCTCCCTGGTTCAGATACAGTTTGTTGTCCTCCATGTTGGAGGTGAAAAAGAGATCCTGCAGACCGTCGTTGTTGATATCTCCGATCGCGACCCCTCCACCATTGTAAAAATTCCGGTACCGGTAGATGTTAAACTCCTGGCGGAAGGTGAGGTCATTGCTGAACGTTATTCCGCTTTCCGTGGAATCCACGGTGCGGAACAGGCGCTCCCGGTCCGGGGATTCTCCGGGCTGACACGCCGTTATAACCAGCAGCAGCCCGATCAGGGATAGCGAAATGGAGTATGAAGCGGATCTGAACGAAAAAATCACTTGTTTGGTGGTTATTTCATGAAGTAGTTTCTTCCCGAATTGTCGCTTCGGACATCGTCAGGTCAGTAAATACTACGTTTACCTCGATATCATCCCGCGCCTTGGTGATCACAATTTCCCGGTTACCATCCACTTTTTTGAAAGTAAGGCCAAGGTGCGGGTGATCATATTGCAAAAAACCGTTGCCGTACCACTCCTCCATCAGCGACTTTACGTCGTAGATCAGGCTGTCGGCACCAAGATGCTGGTTCCAGGGCGCCCAACCGTTGTAGGCAAAGGTCGTGCGCATGCGAAAGATCCTGTTATTCTTGAAATCGGGATAAAAATTCATGGTTGCGGGATGGGGCAGTTCATTATCATCCAGCTGGTACTCGATGGTAGTATTTTGGGGACCCTGCATGACCATCTCCTTCTTGTTGAGGTTCCAGCTGTAGGTATAGAACTCCTCCTTCTTCATCCCAAAATAGTACCCCAGGAACAGCGAGTCGTTACGTATCCCGCTGGCCAGTTCCCGTTTCACAATTTCCCGGTAATCGGGGGGGCTGTCCCCACTGGTACATGCAAAACCTGCGATGATGAATGCAAAAAACGCAATAACAAGTACCGTTGTATCCCTCAGCCTCATTCCATCTGTGTTGAAGTTATCGGTTTGAAAAATTTCAGGTTGCCGTCATTTCGTGCCACAAGAATATAATGGATATCATTGAGCACTATTGTCTTAATTTGCCGGATCTCTCCCCGAACGAAAAAGCCTGATTTTCCAGCCGGGGGAGATGACAGGTACTGTTTTTGGAGACCTGCTATCACCACACCATGTGAAGCATCATACCGGCCTGCCTGTGGTTTTACGGCATGGAGGTTGCCACCGCCCAGCAGGTCGGTAACACCATCTCTATCGATATCGTACGATAAAAAATCATATAACGGCGTCAACTGGGCCTGTTTCGGCAGGGAGTCGATGCTGAATTCCCCATTCCCGGTATTCCAGCCAACAATACTGGCCAGTTGTGTAACCCGATGATGGACCCCTTGCTGCAGCTCCTCATCGGTAAACAGGTCCTGAACTGTCATGTCAGCATAGGCGGTGTAGCTCGGATTTTCCGACTTGAAACGAGGAAACTGTTCCAGGAACTGATCTCTCAGTGCCAGCGGATAGGTACCCTGGTCCCGGTTTTCAGCGATCAACTGGTCGAACCGACCGTTGCGGTCAAGATCCCCCGCCCACATTTCGAGGGGATATTCCTCACCGGCGTCAAACATGGTATTCAATCCGTGGTTTCCTGCCACAAAATCATGATCTCCATCCCCGTCGAGATCGGAAAACACAAGGGATTTCCACCAACCGCCGGTATTTTGGAGTCCCAGTTCAGTCGTTACCTCTGTAAGGGAACCGTTGTTGTTCTCAAATACGGTAACCGGCATCCATTCCCCCACCACCCACAGGTCCGGATCCCCGTCGCCATCGTGATCGTGCCACTTCGCATCGGTAATCATGCCCAGTTTGCGCAGCCCCGATATATCTGCGGGCTGAAACTGACCGCTGCCGTCGTTTACCAGCAGGTGCCCGTCGACCGGCCTGCCGTAGGCAAACGGCTGCATACGGTCTCCCACGAACAGGTCGACATCTCCATCCCCGTCATAGTCAGTAGCCGCCACCGCCCCGGCCGGGTGAAACCCGTCGACCGGCGGGGTCAATCGGGTATCTGAGCGCTTGAGTCTTCCCGACCCGTCATTCAGGTAGAGGCGATCCATCAGTGCCGAGGAGCTGGCCGGGAATTCTGATCCGCCGCTGCCGACGAACAGGTCCGGGGTTCCGTTCCCGTCTGCATCAAACCACTGGCACTCGGTATCCTCGCTTAGGCTGTCTTCCGCCAGTACCGGCTGAGATACTTGTTCAAACCTGCCGGCGCTGTGCTGAAGGAAGATCGATGCGGGCTGGTCCTTGGCTCCTCCAATAAACAGGTCGTCAAGACCGTCGGCATTGATATCCGTAACGCAGACCGGAGGTCCCTCGGTAGACCGCATATGGAACAACATCGGTTGCCGGGCAAAATCGTTGTACCTGTTTTCCATGTGTCGCCAGTCGAGTCCGAGCGAGGAAGCCGGAACGGGCTCCAGGAAAAGCTCCCGGTTGCTGTCGGTCTGGACCCGATTGTCTGTATCCTGATCTGAGACAACGGAATCCCGGGGTTCCGAAATGCTTACCTGCTGGTTCGCCGAAAGGTCCCTGAGACGGGAGATTCCGCCCCCCGGCCACTCGACGACCAGTGAATCAATCTTTTGCGTTTTTCCGAGCCCGAGGTGTAGTACCGGCGATACCGATGACTGGAACCCCCGCACCGGCTGCTGTTCCAGGTACCATTGGCGCCCCCCGGCCCAGGCCGTAACCCGTGTGCCGATTCCATAGTTATTGGGAGATCGGCCCTTCAGCAGGATAGAGAGACTGTTTGTACTGCCGGTATCGGGGCTGTTCTCTTTGGCCCGGTTCCGGTAGATAAAAGATTCCATGTTTACATTGTTCACGACCAGGTCCAGGTCTCCGTCGTTGTCCAGGTCGCCATAGGCAGCCCCGTTGGAGAAACCCGGCTCTGCCACTCCCCACTGTCCGGCCCGGTTTTCAAACTGCAGATTCCCGTTCCCGGAAAACATGGCGTTGGGCACCGGCGTCGACGGGATCATATCCACCAGCCTGAGAATACCCTCCGGCTTTTCGAGAACAGAACGTACTTGTCGAGGATCCGACATCCTGCTGAGATAGTCCTGGTTCAGCAGATCTTTGTAGATGCCGTTCGGCACGAAGATATCGCGGTGACCGTCCAGGTTGAAATCCGCAATCAGTGCTCCCCAGCTCCAGTCGGTTCCGTCAACTCCGGACAACCTGCTGACTTCACTGAAAATAAGTTCAGAACTGCCGTCACCAACCGTTCCGCGGTTCCATTGGAGGGTGTTACGCTCAAACTGGTAGTGATACCCCCTCTCCACCCGTTCCCGGTACTCCTGCCAGCTGCTGTACTTGGTGTTCATTTTCAGGCGCTTCGGGGTGCCGCCCCGCATGTCACTGATAAACAGTTCCGGCAGCCCATCCCCGTTGAGATCCGCGATATCGCCGCCCATGGAGCTCAGGCTGATCGACGCCATGCTGTGCTCCAGTACTTCCCGGAACGTACCGTTGCGGTTGTTGAGGTAGAGATAATCACGTTCAAAAAAATCATTCGAGATATAGATGTCGGGCCACCCGTCCCGGTCCAAGTCACTGACATTGACTCCCAGCCCAAAACCGATTCTGCTGCTGTATATCCCCGCTTCTTTCGTCACGTCAGTAAACCCGGGTTCCCCGGTTCCAGAGTGCACGCCGACCAGTTCATTCCGAAACAGCCTGTTACCGCCTTCCGGGTCAAACTCTCTTCTGATGCTGCCCGGAACCATTTCGGCATTGCTGAACGAGCGGATGGGGTTGCTGACCAGATACATGTCAAGGTCACCGTCCCGGTCATAATCGAAAAAAGAGGCGTCCACGGCCAGACCTTCCACGTCCAGCCCGTATTCCCCGGCTCGCTCGGTAAATGTAGTATCCCCGTTATTGATAAACAGCTCGTTGCTGCGAATGCTTCCGCCCGGAGGACCCGATTTGCAGACGTAGATATCCAGCCAGCCGTCGCCGTTGACGTCAGCCATACTAACCCCGGTTGACCATACATCCGCTGACGCCACCCCGGCCCGTTCGGTGATATCCACAAATTCAAAATTACCCTTGTTCAGGTATAACTTGTTATCTACCTGGTTTCCCGTCAA
>JAWVZC010000062.1:0-14723 GCA_033722415.1 Balneolaceae bacterium
CCACAACATACCGCCAAGCCATTGTTATTCAGTGGTTTGGCTTTTTTATTTTTCATATTTTTGTCAAAAATTTGACGAAATTCAAATTATATGAAAGTTCCTACCGTCAATCTCCGATCTAGGAGAAGGAAAAAAGGTACAACTTGGTATATAGATTATTCACCACCGGATGGAGAGAGTTAGAAAAAGTCTCGGAAATATTAGCAAAGCTGAGGCAATAGAAAAGAAAGGTGAAATTTAAAAAGAGTTAAGAGAAAAGGTGTTAGGGTTCTGTGTAGCAACGGAAAATATTGGATTGACCAATTTATTTGAGCGGTACTTGGAGTTTAAGAAACGAAGTGGTCTCCGAGAATCAACTCTAAAACGATATGGGAATTATAGAGACGCATTGCTAGAACCACTGTTGGAGATGAACTCTGGACTAGATCAGGATGTAAGCCTGGCCAGCCGTTCTTTAATGGATCTATTTGTGGAACAGTTTGAAGAAGAAAACAGCAGTGTTAATACATTTAATAATCTTTTAACCTTTCTTAAAGCTGTATTTAAATATGCCAAACGAGAGAACTTTATACCACAGGACCCAACAGAACATTTGAGTAAACGTACTACAGAAAAAAAGATAGTACAGCTTTTTTACAGCAAGTAGGAACTAAAAGATATTTGTAATCATCTTTTAGATCATTGGGTTGATGTATTTCAGTTTTACGCTCTCACAGGAAATTGTAAAGTGGAACTTATTTATTTGCCGTGGAAGCATGTCGATCTGGATCAAAAGAAAATCAAGATTGCTCAATATAAACTACCTAATGGCAAGTTGTGGAAACCTAAGAACAGACATTCTACACGATTTGTGCCTTTATCACCGGCCGCCATGAAAATAATTGAAAGACAAAAAGGAGAGAATTCATTTCATGTGTTTTGCAGTGAAATGAATAAACGACTGTATCCGAACACCTTGGAAAATGCGTTTAAAAGTGCTCTAAAGAAATAAGATATAGATTGGGGGGTATACATACTTTGCGTCATACCTTTGCGAGTCAACTAGCTCAGAAAGATGTAAGCTTATATCGGATAGCTGAAAGGCTCGGACATGGTAGTATCGAGACTACCAAGATATATGCACATCTTCGACCTTCCAGCGCTGACCGGGATGTCAACAAAATTGAGATCTGAATTTTTAACCTGAAAAAATCAGGGCCATACAGCCCTGATTTTCCGGATCTACCGGTCCTATACTCTGGTATACTCCCCACTTGGCCGAACAGGCTCTTTTGTCAGCTTCCCGTTTTTTCGGTCCAATCTAAATTAGAGTTTTCGGGTTCTGTTAGCAGCTCCATCGGGGTCTTGTAACCGAGTGAGCTATGAGGTCGCCGCCAGTTGTAATCGCGTTTCCACTGCTCGGCTTTCTGGCGAACTTCCTGGATCGTTCGAAACACATACGCGTTGAGCAACTCCCGACGGATGCTTCCGTTGAGCCGCTCGATATATCCATTCTGCATCGGTTTGCCTGGCTGGATAAAGGCCAGAGTCAGGTTGTTATCCTTACACCATAAATCCAGTTTGCGGCTGACAAACTCCGGGCCGTTATCCACCCGGATCATCTCGGGCAGTCCCCGGCTCTCGGCCAGCTGTTCCAGCACGCGAAGGACCCGCAAGGCTGTCGTGCATATAATCCAGGCTCCATACCTGGTTGGGCCCGTCCGGCTGGAACAGTTGCTGTTTGGCCCGTGCCGGCAATCGCTTCTTAGCCCTCCGGCGAATATTGAGCCGAAGGGCCGTATAGACCCGATACACGCGCTTGTGGTTCCAGCGGTGGCCCATCGCCCGCAGGCGGTGGTAACACTGCCAGAAGCCAATGACCGGATGTTTATCTACCAAGGCCAGTAGCCTGTCGATAATCGGTTGATCGTCTTTGGGCTTGCGCCGGTACCGGTAGGTACTTCGGGGGAGTGAGACGGCCTTGCAGCCCTGCCGGATGGATACCCCCTGCCGCTCGGACATCCAGGTAACCAGCTCCCGTTTGCGGTCAGAACTTACAGCTTTTTTTCGACGGCATCCTTCAGCGCGCGATGCACCAGGCTCAGGTCCGCATACATCTTTTTGAGTCGGGCATTCTCGGTCTCAAGCTCTTTCAGCCGTTTTAGCTCATTCAGACTCAGTCCTCCGTACTTGGCTTTCCAGTTATAAAAGGTAGCATCACTGATGCCATGCTCGCGACAAATATCACGAACCTTCATCCCTTGTTCTTGCTGGTTAAGGATGGAAATAATTTGGGATTCGCTAAATCGTGACTTTTTCATAGTGGGTTCAAATTAAGAGATTTTCCTAATTTAAACCGGGCGAAGTTCAGGGAAGCTGACACTGCGTTCCAATTTTTAATGATTTTTTTATCTTCAAACTCAAAGGGAAACATATACCGAGCCAACTGGTGCCTCATGTAGAAAACATATCCAAGCAAAAGAAAACAAAATAAGGGTGTGTAAACAGATAGTATTTTCGTATGGACACTAAAAGTGGGGATCAAATTGAAGGCGGTTATTGGAATTGGGAGCGCTGCAGTTACGACCGATGAGATACTCATGTATCGTTTAAAAAAATGAGCAAATCTTTTCACACGTTGAGGCTCAATAGGAGTATGGTCGGATGTGTTCATATTCAATCCCATCCATCATTGTATTTGACAAATCCCTTGAAAATTCAACCTATTAAAAGAGAGGAACTTCACCAACTGATAGGTTAAGCTCTTATAATGAACTAATTGAGATAAAGAGGTGGAGGTTTAACTAGGAAATCACCTATAACCTCCCAGGATTTAGAGGAAGTTTTAGCTGTTACACCACAAAGCCGGTGTCATTACCAAGATGATCAGGAGTTATTTGATTGATGCAACGCACTCCATGTTGAAGTTCGTATACAAATATTTGGCACCTGTGAGCCGAATAATACAAAATACAACTTTATATTTCCTGATAACTCCTATAGACTGAATGTTTATACCGTTAAACCATTGAAAATGGTCCAGATCCCCCAACCTAGCAGAAGGAAGCCTGAAATTGGGCCAATCCGATATTTTTTGGGCATAATTTTTTCGATCAGTACAAATCCTGCAATAACTGCCACCCAAAGCAGATTCATTACTCCAACTGCAAAGAGCAATAGCATCAGTGCCCAGCAACAGCCTACACAGTAGATTCCATGTTTGAGTCCCAGTAGAAAGCTTCCCCTAAGTCCCTTCCTCCATTCCTGGAGTATAAATCCCAGCGGAGAGCGGCAGTGGCGCAGGCAGGCATCCTTTAAATAAGTCCACTGGAAGAGGCCTGCGGCAAATATTAACATACCTCCCAGGAGGGGACTAGTACTGACCATCATGGATGAAAGCAAGGCAACGGAATGGAGTCCCCATTGCAGAAGGGTAGCCAATAAACTAAAACCAGTCCAAACAACAAGATATCCCCCCAGGAATATGAATGTGGACAGGTAGGATTGGTCTCCTTCCTGTTGTTGTTTATGAATGGAATAAAATACGAGAACCATTGGCGTAGCTGAAGGTGTCATCATAGCAATCATCATGACCGTCCACATGAGGAACATCATGAGAAAATCGTAGAGGTCCCATGGCAGCATATGAGGAGCAGTGGGATCCATTTCTACTGCCAGTTTTGCAATATTTGCCCATGCCAGCATAGAAATAGCTACCAGACCAAGCAATACGACGATCCGGTTTTTCCTAAACTGCCGGGCGGAGTAAGAGACCATTTGGGAGTTCCCCAACGACTTAACTGACACTCCATTTAGCATATCCCTGAACGCCGGAATGGGTCTCAAACTGATGTGGAAGATCCGAATCTGTCCATTTTGACCCTGAAGGAGCTAAATGGCCTTCCTGATTCTTGAATTGAAGAGCGCCGGTGAATCCGGTATTTTTAAAACTCATCTGTTGGCCTTCCTCATTTTTAAGCAACTGAGATTGTATCGTGCCAAAACCACCTACGGTTGCGCTAAGTGTATCTCCGTTTTCTTGCACGTCTATCGAGGTGATTTCAGTCGGTAACCATTCAGAGATGAGACCAGCGATTATTTCCATCGGCCCACCCTTTTCCCCTTTAAATATTTCTTCTAGCTCTCGTTGTTGGTCCGCTGAGGTATCCTGATCAATATAGAGGCGGGAGGTTCCATCACCATCAAAGAGAGTCGGTCCCGGGAAAATGCTCGACATTGCCAGCTTACATCCGGCTAGGTCCGTACCCTCTGAACTGCCTTCATCAATGAGAAATAGGAAAGGCGAGGCACAGGTATCTTTGTCAAAAATCATTAGATCTTCTATCCCAAACCAACAGGGACATACCATCGTACAGTTACAAGATTCAATCATTCGTGCAGATAGGTTCCACGACATAATGTTGTCTCCTCAGTTATTTATTAGACAGTAAATTAAAGGGGAGCTAACCGCCTAAATCATATACATAGGGGAGAATAGTCTGTTATTTTTTTGTCACTATCTTATTCAATGTTATTATGAAATTATCAGATAGTCAAATGCTGAAATCAGGCAGTTGGAAAAATTCATGTTCTTTACTTTTTACCACTGAAACAATATTAATAACGTGTTTTGCGGTTAAGATTAATAAATATTATAAAGGACAATCCATACAAAGTACAGCAGGAAGCGGTTGGATGTTACTGTTTTCTGAATATAAATGAAAAAGGATGGTATCCAGTTGTTGTGGAGAGAATAGGATTGGGGAAGGGCCGGCTGGTCGGTTAACGATCCGGGATGGTAGCCATATTGAACGCTGCAATCTTTGTCCGTTGACTAAGAATAAGCTCCGAATACTCTCGGAGTTTGGATGCCGGCAGGTAATCCGAATTTGATCGACGAAGCCGGTTGCCAGTGATAGGTTTGAATAGATTTATGAATGGAAATTAGAAGATGAGTGGGTGAGGAACATTGGCGGATCCCTTAATCTTTACGGGACCACTGACCAATCCCATCAACATATTGGGATCCAGTTAATTCTATTAAAAATTTTGGCAGGCCGGAATAATTCCTTAGAATGATTTTTACAGGCCGTCTCAATACGAAACCGCCATTAATCTTCGGCGTTGCCATAACAAATTCATGCATAACCCTGTTGAACAGATGAAAAAATATATCCTTCTATTATTCCTGTTTCTCCAACCTGCGGGAGAGGTATCTGCCGATGATTACCCAAAAAATCCCAATATTGATATCCGGCATTACTCCTTTTCCATTACGCTCTCTGACGGATCAAACATAATAGCTGGGGAAACCACCATAACGGTCGCTTTTAAAAAAGAAAGTATCCCGCAGATGCGACTGGATCTTATTAACAAAACAGAACATCTTGACGGAAAGGGGATGTCGGTAACCTCGGTTTCTTCACATGAAAGAGCATTGACCTACAATCATCAGAATGATGCCCTGATCATTCACTTTCCGGATTCTTTTGCCAGGAAATCAACCATTCAACTTACGATCAAGTATTCCGGTATTCCCGCTGATGGACTCAGAATCGGGCCCACGAAATATGGCAACCGCAGTTTTTTTAGCAACAACTGGCCCAACAGGGCCCGGCACTGGCTGCCCGTGCTCGATCATCCCCATGAAAAAGCTACCTGCGAATTTAAAATTACCGCACCCACTCATTACCAAGTCATCTCCAACGGATTGCTTCAGGAGGAATCCAATCTGGTCAACGGACATAAATTCACCCACTGGAAACAATCGGTCCCCATCCCCTCCTGGCTCTACGTCCTTGGCGTTGCCGAATTTGCGGTACAGCACCTGGATGAATTCATGGGGATACCGGTTCAGAGCTGGGTATACCCGCAGGACCGGGAGGAGGGGTTCCGGGATTTCGCTACACCGACCCACCACTCTCTTCGCTTTTTCAGCGATTACATCGGCCCATATACCTATGAAAAGTATGCTAACGTACAATCGCCGAGTGTGGGGGGAGGGATGGAGGCGGCCACAGCGGTGTTCTACAATGAGAACGCCATAACGGGAGATCAAACGACCCGGCTGCATAATGTGATCGTACATGAAATTGCCCATCACTGGTTTGGCAATGCCGTAACGGAATCCACGTGGGACGACGCCTGGTTAAGCGAGGGGTTCGCCACCTATTTTACCAAGATGTTCCGGGAACACGCCTTCGGATGGGACGATTTTCAGCAGGAGATGCACAGCGCGCGAGACAGGGTCTTGGAATATTATATGGATAACCCGGGATACAAAATCATCAGTGACCGGTCACCGGAAACGGAATCGGTGACCAGCCTTGCCACCTACCAAAAAGGCGCCTGGGTACTGCATATGTTACGAAACCGGGTGGGAAACCGGGCTTTTCAACAGGGGATACAGTCCTACTACAAGCACTACCTGAATTCCACCGCCTCCACCTCCGATTTCCGGATCGAGATGGAACAGGCTTCGGGTGACGACCTGGAACCGTTTTTCAGACAGTGGCTCTACCAGGGTGGAAATCCCGAATTGAGGGGAACCTGGAGCTATAACCCGCAACAGAGCACCATAACGGTACAGATGGAGCAGGTACAGGCTGAAAATTTTCAATTTGCCATACCGATAGAATTCGGTATCTATACCCAAAAGCAACTCCTGCCGAATGTCACAACCGTTCACATGGATCAACAATCCCAGGAGCTGACCATTCCGGTTGACGGAGAACCGGATTCCGTGGTTATTGATCCCAACACCAAACTGCTTGCCAAATGGAACTTTTCAAAACAGTAAACGAAATGCACCCAGTTAACAAATCAGCGGCTCTGCTAATTCTTCTTTTGACCAGTTTGGCAATGAACCTGCCTGCTCAAGATAAGCTGTTCCAGCAGGATTTTGAATGGAGCGTCTTTGAAGAACGGCGCAGCCGGGTTGTAGATTCGATCGGACCGGGATCGATTGTGTTATTGCAGGGAGGGTTTGCCGAGCCGGCATTCCGGCAGTTTCGCCAAACCAACGAGTTCTACTACCTGACGGGGCTCGAGATCCCCCACGCGTATCTCTTGCTCAACGGGGCAACCTCAACGCTCTATATCCCCCACCGGGATGAATCGAAGGAACGTTCGGAAGGGAAAAAGCTCGCGGCGGAAGATGCCGGGTTCATTATAGAAACTACGGGCATAGACAGAGTATACGGGTTGGAAATGTTGTCAAAGCATCTGTCCCGGAGGGCAATTGCCTACCCGGTCCCCGATCTCTATACCCTCTTCAGTCCGGGCGAGGGGCCCCAGGTAAGCCGGGATGTGGCGCTGGTTGGGGAAGCCCAAATATATGCCGATCCCTGGTCGGGCGTCAGCAGCTCACAGACAGGCCGGTTTATCGGTTTGATTGAATCTCGCTTTCCACAATTTACCATTCATGACCTGTCACCCATCCTCGATAATATGCGCATCATTAAAGGTCCACAAGAAATTGAACTGATAAGGAAAGCGAGCCGGATCGCCGGTGTTGCGCTTATGGATGCGATGAAGTCGACCAATCCCGGGATTTATGAATACCAGCTGGAGGCGGTTGCGGACTTCCACTATAAGATGAGTGATTCCGATGAAGGGTACAGCGCCATTGTAGGGGGCGGACAGAACGCCTGGCACGGCCACTATTTTAAAAACCAGGACCCGCTGAAGTCGGGAGACCTGGTGCTGATGGACTATGCGCCGGATTATCGGTACTACACGTCTGACCTGGCTCGAATATGGCCGGTCAACGGGGAATTTTCCCCAGCGCAAAAGGAGTTGTACAGTGTGATCGTTGCCTATCATAAAGAACTCCTGCCTAGAATCCGGTCCGGAGTCACCAAGTATCAGATCCTGGAGGAAACGTCCCGGGCGATGAGGCCGGTCATTGAGAAGATGACCTTTTCAAAACCGATATACCGGAAGGCTGCAGAGGGGATTCTGGAATCCGGGGCGGCCCTCTCACATCCGGTAGGGATGTCGGTACATGACGTGGGAGAATACCAACGCTACAAACTACAACCCGGCATGGTGTTTTCCGTGGATCCGATGATCTGGGTTCCCGAGGAAAAACTGTACATTCGCGCGGAAGATACCGGCGTGGTTACTGAATCGGGGTTTGATAATTTCTCCGGTTTCCTTCCCCTTGAAATAGCGGATATAGAAAGCCTGATGCGGAAAAAGGGAATCATCCAGATGATCGACTCCGAATACAGTCCACTGGAATTGGACAGCCCCCGATTTACAGAGTAACTCTATATAGATCTACGCATGAACCCCGGAGGAGGATCCGGTCCACCGATTTCCCCGTGGGGTGGGGGAGGCGCAGATAGCACAAGTTGGGTACTGGACTCCAGCACCCGGCTGCGCACAAAGGGTTGAATAATGAGCGATCCCCGGCCTGCCTCCATCTTCAACGCAGTTCATTGATTTACTCCCTCTTCCGGGCGGTGAATTCTTTCCGAAGCGTATCAGACCGGGTTGAAATTACCATCTGATAGTTGCCTTCATTCAAAAATTTATTGTGTTGGCTAAAATAGGGGTTATCACTCTCGTGCTGGGTTTCAATGACCAGGTCCCACTGATACTCATTAAATCCCTTCTCAGCCTGGTATGCGGACTCCCACATTGTCTCTCCCTCTTCATTTTGCACCAGTAGTGTCACCTGCTCCGATTGCGGATTCCAAAATCGTACCGGCAGCTTCGTTGCCGTCCGGTAGATCGCTTCCACGTACGTAGTTCCATACTGCGGGAGGATCGCATCCGGAAGGTCAAAGATCCGTGCTCTACCGTTATCCTCTTCATAGATATCGTAGACCGGCGACAAACCGATTTTATAAATTCCCCTCCCGTGGGTGGCGGCCACCAGCTCCTGGGAGTTTTTTTCTATCTCAATATCGGAAACCGCCGCTACAGGCATCTCCTCGCCCAGCAGTGACCAGGTCTCGCCGCGGTCGGTCGAGATATACACCCCGCGATACATGCCGGCATACAGGATATCCTCGTGAAAGGGATCCTCCTCTATCTCATAGGCGGGCTGTTCCGGCAGGTTTCCTTTCATGGGTTGCCACGTTTTCCCGTAATCTTCCGACTGGTACAGGTAGGTGCCGAAATCGTCATAGTTCATGCCGGAGATCGCCAAGTAGACCCGTGACTTTTTATATTGCGACGGAACGATCCTCCTGATATAGTTATCTGGCAATCCTTCGGAACGTTCCACCCAGGCGGTTTCACCACTGTGTTTTACCCAAAATTCGCCCCGGTCGGTGCCGGCATACAGCAGCCCCTCCTCCAACCGTGATTCCGCCAGGGCCCCTACCGCTTCCCGCATATCCCGATCCGAGATTCTCCCTTTGGTCAGATTGGGACTGATCACCTCCCAGCTATCCCCCTGGTCGGTGCTTTTTAAAATGTAATTTCCACCCAGGTAGATCGTGGCATGATCGTGGGGTGAGAGAAAAAACGGTTCTTCATAGGCATACTGAATGTTCGTGTCCAGATCAAAATTGTCCGGGTCGGGCCGAATATCAATTACAGTGTTTGTTTTCTCATTCAATCTTCTCAGTCCGCAGCAAAAATAGGTGATATCCGTGTCCACCGTATCGATCAGCGTTATGGTTCCGTCCCCTCCGCCGAAACCCCAGAGATAGCTCCATTCGGCAGCATAGCTGGGGTCCCAATACTGGGGTGGACCATACACGGTTGTATTATCCTGAGGGCCTCGGGGTGGACCGTACACGGTCGAATTATCCTGTGAGCCGCCATAAATCCGGTAGGGATCCCCCTCCTCCAGGGTGATATCGTAAAACTCCACAGTGGGAATATTGTTGAAGTGCCTCCAGTTTTTACCCCGGTCATAGGTTACATAGAGCCCCCCGTCGTTGCCCGAGATCAGATGATTGGGATTGGTCGGGTTGATCCATAACTCACAGTGATCATGGTGCAACTTTTGGGCCGGATTGGGGAAATGATGGGACACCTCGCCGGAGATATAGTTGAAGGTTTTCCCCCCGTCGGTACTGTGGGCCAGCCTGATACCGAGAGCATAGACCTCCTCGTCATCCTGCGGATTGAGATAGATATCTGCAAAATACCAGCCGATAAAGGTAAAAAAGTGGAGTTCGCTGTCGTGTGTTATCTCCCAGTTTTCACCGCCGTCTGTAGTTTTATAGACTTCCGCCGCTCCCTGGCCCTCCCCCTGGTTCCGGTGGTCCAGGAGCGCGTACGCCTTGTCAGGGTTCGAATAGGACACGGCAACCCCGATCCTTCCTTCATTCTCGTCATCCGGCAGTCCGTTGTCCGCTTTCTCCCAGGTTTCCCCCCCGTCACGGCTTCGGTAGATCCCGCTCTGCTTCCCGCTGATATCGGGATAGTTTTCCCAGAGCGAAGCGTAGAGCACCTCCGGGTTGCTGTGCGATATCACGATGTCGTTGGCCCCCGTTTTCTCATCCAGGTACAGGACATGCTCCCAGGTTTCCCCACCGTTCATCGATCGGTACACCCCGCGGTTGGGGTTCGTCGACCAGAAATGGCCGAGCACGGCCACATACACGATATCCGGGTCCCGGGGGTGAACCGCTATCTCCCCGATGTGCCAGGAATCGTTCAGGCCCAGGTGGCGCCAGGTCTCCCCCCCGTCGTCGGAACGGTACACCCCGTTACCCGGCATGGTAAAATTGCGCGCTTTTTTTAGGCTCTCTCCCGATCCGAGGTAGATGATATCGGTATCGGAGGGAGCCAGGGCGATATCCCCGATTCCTTGCACCTGTTTGTTCTCAAAAATCGGGTCCCAGCTCACTCCTTCGTTCGTCGTTTTCCACAGTCCCCCGGATCCGAATGCCGCGTAGATGGTTCCGGGGCGCGTGGGATCGGCCTGCACCGCTTCCACCCGGGCGCTGTTCATCACCGGGCCTAATTCAGTCCATTTGAGCCGGTACTCCGACTCTGTCTTCATCTCCATATGCCGATCAAAGGATTGCGCCAAAGGGGATTCCGGCTGGTCCTGCGACCGGCCGGGCCCGGCCAAACAGAGCGTCAAAAGAAGGATGAGAAGTGTATAGTTAACGTTCAGATGCAACATAATGCTCCTGTTATGTGAAATTGGTGAAGGTAATAAGAAGTGCTATTACCATTGAAGAAGTATACCATAATTATCCAGAATATTTACAAAAATGCTCTTGGTTGCTTTTGGGAACCGTCAACCCGTTGCCGGTTGTATTGCAGAAACCTTCGATAAAGGATCGGTATTCCTGAAACGACTACGCGCCCGCACCAAGCAGCAGCTGTTCCCCAGGATGGGCCAAGCCAGGTATGGAGCCTGGATTTTATGTCTGACAACCTGGGGGGACGGAAGAAGCTTTCGCATGCTCAACGCCATTGAAGATTACAACCGGCAGTTACTGTGGATCAAGACCGTTACCTCCTCGCGTGCTGCGCGTACTTGAGCAGCTAAAGGTAGTGCGAGGACTGCCTGATATGATTCGTGTGGATAATGGTCCTGAAGTTGTTAGCCACAAAGTTGGACTGCTGGGCAAAAGATCACCAGGTGACGCTGGTGTTCATTCAGCCCGGCAACCCAATGTAAAACGGCTACGTGGAGCGGCTAAATGGCAGCTTGCGCCAGGAAGTGCTCAATGCGTATGTATATCGAACCTTAGATGAAATTAGAGACAAAACCAGGGAGTGGATGGTTGATTACAACCATCACCGTCCGCACTCATCACTGGGCTAACAGACGCCCAGATCACTAATCCCATAATAACCTCCTCCCTAAAACTGTCCCAACTTTTGGGGAAGCTGACGGTAACAACGAATTGCACGAAATATTTACACTAGCTTTTTTGCAATCCTCAAATATGAGCTGTTTGTTATTTAGGATTAGGGTAAAAAAATGCCAGGTGGCCAATCAGGGTTGTTGCCACGAATGTGCAGATTTATCAGGTAAATGCATTTTCCAGGAACTCATGGTAGTGAGATTTTGATTGATCCGTCATCGAGTTTTTGTGTTTCTTAATGTATTCCCTGGGAGTAATACCGGTAATTTTTTTAAACTGACGGTTAAAATGCGAAATATTGTTATACCCGCATTCATACCCCACACGAGAAATATTTTTATCTGAATTTTTCAATTGTTTGCAGGCTTGTGATATGCGGACCTCATTCAAAAATTCACAAAAGGTTTTACGTGTTCGTTTTTTAAAAAATTTACAAAAAGCCGCCTTGCTGTAATGGGCAACCTCAGCAATAGTCTCGAGCTTTATATCTTCCTTGTAGTGTTTCAGGATATAACTGATAACGGAATTTACTCTTCGACTATCTTCTTCCGACGGAGGTTTTGCACTGCTGATATCAGCCAGATATCTGAAATCTGTAGTTACTGCAAGTTCTTGGAGTATCTTCAAAATATTGATGAACTTTGTGAAACCTGTTTCATTACAGATCTGAATCAGATGCACTCCAATTTCCGTCGAAATATCGGGCAGAAAATGTATTCCGCGATCTGCTCTTTTTACTAAATCCTGGATAGTTGACATTTCCTTCATTTCAAAAAAGTTACTACCAAGAGAATCTTCGTTGAAAAAGACTGAAATGGATCGCGATTTACAGGAGTTTTCCTCTTCAAAATAGGAGGGATCACTTTTGAATAGGTGATTCTGATTAGCTCCAATCAAAAATAGCTCTCCATCACTGAAAGATGTAATGGAATCACCAATAAAAAGGTCGCCCGTCCCCTCTATTATATAAATAAGCTGTAGCTCAGGGTGATGATGTAACTGGTCATAAAAGTGCGTCAGTTCATCATATTGCACAAAGAATCCTTCCCTTGCCGTTTTGGGTAACTTGAAATAGATGGATTGCGTGCTTGACATGACACTAAGTTGTTGTAAATATCTATAATTTCGACTCTTGTAAACAATTTTATGTTATTTGGTCAAATAAACAAGCGTTATCAGAAGATTAAGCAAGATTGTGAGATAATTTGAAAATATAGTACAAGAATGTTCAGTGCACTTCTCCTTCATTATCTAATGAGATGGTCGATATTCCTCGTTGGTAGGGGGTATTGAAGTACTATCCTCAGAGATGATACGCTCTGAACCATACCGGCAGAATCTTATTTTAGATAAAAATTAATTGTACTATGGAAGTAGACTGGAATGGAATTTACCCTGCAATTACTACAAAATTTAAAGAAGATGATTCACTTGACCTGGAAATGTTTGAACATAATATTAATGCACAGCTTGAGGCAGGTATCCATGGGATTGTGCTCGGTGGTTCACTGGGGGAAGCAAGTACCTTAACAAAGAATGAAAAATTTTCCCTTCTGAAAAAAACACTTGAGATAGCTGGTGATCAAATTGACGTTATCATAAACATCGCCCAGACTTCTACCCGGGCTGCCATCAGGGAAGCAAAAGAAGCGGAGCAGAAAGGAGCAAACGGACTTATGATTCTGCCTCCGATGCAATACAAGGCCGACGATCTTGAAACCGTGGCCTATTTCAAAGCTATTGCAGGTGAAACGAATCTGCCGATCATGCTATATAATAACCCTGTGGACTACGGCATTGAGATTACTCCGGAGATGTTTGAGGATCTGCTGGACCATGAAAATATTCAGGCGGTTAAGGAGTCAACCCGAGATTTGACCAACATAACACGCTATCGAAACCGGTTTGGTGACCGCCTGAAGATACTATGCGGGGTAGACACCCTTGCCCTTGAATCGCTGCTTCTGGGGGCCGATGGCTGGGTTGCCGGACTAGTCGCAGCATTTCCTCAGGAAACAGTTGCACTTTATGAACTTGCCCGTGAGAATAGAATAAAGGAGGCACGAGATATTTACCGTTGGTTTATGCCGCTACTGGAACTGGATATCAATCCCAAACTTGTGCAGAATATTAAGCTTGCAGAGGTTGTAACCGGGCTCGGAACAGAAATAGTACGCCCCCCACGATTGCCATTGGCAGGGGAAGAGCGTGAATATGTCTTGGATGTGATAAATAGTTCACTGGAGCAGCGGCCAAAGCTGCCCGAATTGGCCGGGCAAAAAACGAGTGCTTAGTACTATTGCACATTGTATTGGCTTATCATTTGTGTACGTATAACCCTTCAATTTTATAGATCTGTGCTAACATTCGGAAAGTGCGATAATGCGGTGCCCGGATACTGTTTCTCTGGATTGAAACAAATCAGACAGAATTATTTTACCGCTGGTTATTACAGTGATTTCCGACCGAAAGGTGAAATATCGGATTCTATTTCTTGAAATTTACGGATGAAAATGGCTGAAATTGTCAAAATGTACAGGGATACGTAAACAGCCAAAAATTGATGACAGCGGTATCCAAAAAAGGATATCAGCATTCCTACGTAGAATCTTGTAAATAGGGTGCAATCGGGATAAGTTTAACATGATAATGGAAAACTCGCATAGTCTTGAATGCAAGACAAGGTTCGGACAGAAGTGTCCGCCAGGCTGGTGATTACCATCTAATTCAGAGAACGAAACAGGTTCTGTGATCGCAGTTGAGGTGCCTTTTTCAACGCCTGCGGTTTTAGACAGCCGAAAATTTGGAGAATGGGCTCCGAAAGTGGGACCCATGAATGAGAACTTGAACTATGGATGAGTTCTGACAATGTATTGCAGTACATCAAATTGTGGATTACTCTGTAACGGGCTTTTTTCTAACGCTTACGCCACGAACATTAGAATTACTGGC
>JAWVZC010000063.1:0-14702 GCA_033722415.1 Balneolaceae bacterium
GTACTTACCAGGGACTTGGAATTATTAAAACACGGTGCACTGGAGCACGGGTACTTGCCGCGGTCTGTGGATCCGGAGGAGCAGGCCAGGGAGGTGTTCCGCTATTTTGATCTCCAGGACCGGGCTGCACCTTTTACCCGCTGTATGGTATGCAACGGCGAATTACAGAATGCGCACCCGGAACAGGTGGCAGAACGGGTGCCAGAAAAGGTCAGGCAGTGGTGCAACGCATACCGGGAGTGCCAGCAATGCGGAAACGTCTACTGGAAGGGATCGCACTACGAAAAGCTCAAAATGCAGGTAAATCGCTTATTACATTAATGGTGCAGCGGCATCACCGGCTGGAAGTTAATTATTGGTTATTAGGAATTCGTTATTTGTTTCACCAGAAAACTAGTAACCAATTATCAGTAACTAGCCTGCGCCTCGGCTAGCCCGGATTTCTCACAAGTTTTTTTGATATATTCCTGTACCTTTCTGAATAACAATAACTTATTCCATTGCGCGATCATTTGACCTACACCTTGCTGATAAACAAATTTCTTGGTGAGAAATCCGGGCTAAAGCAATGTCGAGTGATTTTTTGGGGAAAATTAGTCCAATTCCTTGCATTCATTTATCGAATAAAAACCTCTAATACATTGGCAACCAATGAGTTAATATGGAAGTAAGGAGTCCTGGGCAACCGGGTTTTCTCTCTCGATCAGACGTTAGCGGGTAACCCCCTTTCTACCCAGTTCCAGGATTATATCCACCAGCCTGTCGAGATGCCTCCTTTTTGTAAGATGATTAATGAGACAGGCACGCAGTGCCGTTTGGCCGTTGATTTTTGTTCCGGTCAAAAAAACGCGGCCGTCGCGTTCAATTTCGGCAATCAGTCGGTCATTGACACGATCCAGCTTCGCTGCCGGCATGTCTCCGGGCCGGTACCGGAAGCAGACGATCGAAAGCGGAACCGGGGCCAGCAGTTCCAGTTGTTTGTGCCCGGTCACCAGCCGGGTCAGATAGGCCGCTTTTTCAATATCGGCCCGGACCATCTGTTTCAATTTTTGGGTGCCGTACGCCTTAATCGTCATCCACACTTTCAGGGCCTTGAAATCTTTGGTAAGCGGCAGGTTGTATTCCATCAGATCGGTTTTGCCGCGGTTTCCCGGAGCTGAGGCCAGGTAGTCCGGGATCAGGCTGAACGTTTTTCGCATGTGATCCGGGTCTTTGACAAGCACGCAGGCGGCACCAAACGGCACATACATCCACTTGTGCGGGTTGACTACCAGGGAGTCGGCCTTTTCCATGCCGCTGAATAGCCGCCTGTATTCCGGGAGTGCGGCCGCTGGTCCGCCGTAGGCGGCATCCACGTGGAACCAGAGATTGTGTCGTTGACACAGTTCAGCCAGAGCTTTGAGGTCGTCCACGGCGCCGGTATTGGTGGTTCCGGCAATACCGATGGCACAAATCGGGTGATATCCCCGCTCCCGGTCCTCTAGAATCATCTGCTCCATCCGTTCGATGTTCACGCGAAATTCCCGGTCTGCAGGAACCTTGCGAAGATGGTTCTTCCCCATTCCCAGGATATCCGCCGCCTTGTCAAAGCTGGAGTGGCCCTCTTCAGAAACGTACAAGGTCATTGGCTGCCGCTGATACAGCCCGTTTTCGGGGATGTTGTCTTCCGTTTTTGATTGGACGGTTCGCGCTATGGCCAGGCACTCGAAGTTAGCCAGGGATCCCCCGTCCAGCAGAACCCCGCCGCAATCCTCGGGGTACCCGATAAACTGGGCGATCCAGCGACAAACCAGCTTCTCCAGCTCGGTACTGACGGGAGAAGAGTGCCATTTCAGGTTGTTCTGGTTGAGGGCGGCCTTCAGCATCTCCCCCAGTACCGCCGCCTGGTTCCCGCCGCCGGTAATGTAGCCGTAAAAGTGAGGTCCCACGTTGAGCGTGGCATGACCGAACACCCGCTTCTCCACTTTCTCCAGCAGCCGGTCAATCTCCAGGCCGTGTTCAGGGATCGTATCTGAGAAATTCTGCTGAATCTCTGCCGGGTTGGGGTTGCGATAAACCCGCTTAATTTCCAGCTCTTGATACAGTTTGTCGATGGCGCGGCCGGATTTATCTATTGTCTGGCGGAAGGATGCTGAGCTGAAATCGAGACTCATATGCTTGGTTGCAGGTCACATTCTCGGTTTACGATAACAGGAGCTATTCACAGACTGAATCCGTGAACAGTCTGAAAGATCCAGGATTGGGAATATAATGCATATCACTATTTTAACGCATTTAGCGGTTAGATTAGATGGCAACAAACCAGGGAATGCCCACTGCGTCATCCCGAACCCCGATCCGGGATCTCGCAGTGGTATTGAACGTTGATTTGTAGCGAGTCGAGCTCAACGGGAGCGGCCTTGCGAGATCCTGAAACAAGTTCAGGATGACATACAGGCTACTTTTTAACCACTAATCGTGTTATTTTATTTTGTCGGCCTGCAGATATGAACCAACCATTGAACCTGTAACAAGACATTATCTCCTTAACCCGAATATTTTGAACGTAACTTCATGTATAAACTGCTACTAGTCGGGGCCGGCGGCTTTCTCGGGGCCTGCCTTCGCTACCTGCTCAACGAAGCAACCTACCTGCTGATTAGCAAAGAATCGTTCCCGGCCGGAACGGTCGTCGTCAACGTCATCGGATGTTTTCTCATCGGGTATCTTGTCTCCCTGTTCGAAGTTCGGCACATTTTTTCGATGGAAGTGCGCCTGCTGCTGCTCACCGGGTTTCTCGGGGCATTCACCACCTATTCCAGTTTTGCCCTCGACACCCTGGTGCTTATGGGCCGGGCGGAGATCCTGAAAACCCTCATGTACCTGTTTCTGCAGCTTGCAATCGGTATCGGGGCCGTTTGGACGGGACTGGCGGTAAACGGCTGGCCAGTTGAGAAGCTCTGACCGAGGTCTCCTGAAAATCTCGATATTATGAACTGTTAACTACCAGCAGTATCATGACAGGGAAATCAATAAAAATCAGTTCTTGCCAAGATGGTAGGTAAAGTGAGATATTCCACAGCCGATATAAAACTGGAAGCAGCCCTGCCGTGGGTTATCATTGTGCACAAGACGAGAAGCTGTAGGTCGTGTGTTGATCACAGTTTCAAACAGCAAGGCGGTAAGAGTATTCATTTATAAAAACCAATCTGCCTGTACAGCTTTTACAGGTACAAGAATTGTTGGCAATACAGATAATGCCTGAACAAACCCCTTTTTACCACATTCATCAAAAACTGGGCGCACGCCTGACCGATTTCGGCGGGTTTGATATGCCGGTTCAGTATGAAAGTATCAAAAAGGAGCACCGTGCCGTTCGCAGCAGCGTGGGGTTGTTTGATGTTTCCCACATGGGCGAATTCCGGATTTTCGGCCCGGAAGCGCAGGAACTGGTACAATATCTGACGATTAACGATGCATCTGCACTGACGGATAACCAGGCGCAGTATTCCGCCATGTGTTACGAAGATGGTGGTATTGTGGATGACTTGCTGGTCTACAGGCTGCCGGAAGGCTCCGGGTACATGCTGGTGGTGAATGCCGCCAATATCGAAAAGGATCTCGAATGGATACAGTCTCACAACCGGTTTGACGCGGAGGTCGAGAACCGTTCGTCCGAGATCTGCCTGCTGGCGGTGCAGGGTCCCAAATCCCCGGAAACCCTGCAAAAAATCACCGATCTGGAACTGGATTCCATCAGGTTTTACCGGTATGCGATCGGAAATCTCGGCAAATTGGGGGATATCACCTATTCCGCCACCGGTTACACCGGCGAAAAGGGGTTTGAACTATATTTTGATCGTTCGGAGGTCGATGCCGAAGCAGCCTGGAACCTGGTTATGGAAGCGGGAGCGGATTGTGACATTGTTCCGTGCGGGCTGGGAGCCCGCGATACCCTGCGCCTTGAAATGGGCTACGCGCTCTACGGGAATGATATTACGAAAGACACCAATCCCCTGGAGGCTGGCATGGGGTGGCTCACCAAGTTTGACAAGGGCGACTTCATCGGCCGGGAAGCCCTGCAGGCGGTGAAACAGCGGGGCGTGTCACGCAACCTTGTAGGGTTCACCGTCGAGGATGAGCGCGCCATTCCCCGCTCGGGCTACGACATTGTGGACGCGGACCACGAGGTGATCGGTTTTGTAACCAGCGGTTCGCAGTCGATTACCCTCGGCCGGGCGATCGGCATGGGTTACGTGCCGACCGAACACGCCGCGGAGGGAACACCCATAGGCATTCAAATACGTGGTAAGACGGCAGAAGCTATCGTAACCGATCCCCCCTTTATCGCAAAGAGATAGCAGAGAAACCGTTCAAACTCGTATATTACGAAAGTTTGCACCTGCGACACTAATTGATACCTACTGAATAGCTAACCAATGCAACACGATTCCATGACTGAGAGTACTGATATTGATATCTGTTTTTCCGCCCTTTCGTTTCAGGAAGAGGAACTTCGCGAAAAAGTGACCGTAGTAATTGATGTGCTTCGGGCCAGTTCCACAATTATTACGGCCCTCAAAAACGGGGCAAAAGGGATAATTCCGGTGGAGGATATGGATGCAGCCGGGAAGATTTCCCAGAATCTCGATTCCCCGAACTTCATGCTCTGCGGGGAGAAAGACGGAAAAAAGATCGAGGGATATGATCTGGGAAATTCTCCGTATGAGTACACCCCGGAGGCCGTCGGCAATAAAACGATCATTTTCAAGACCTCCAACGGAACAAAAGCGATCAAACGCTCTACGATGGCAAAGGAGGTTATTGTGGGCGGTTTTCTTAATCTCCACTCCGTGGTGAACCACCTCAGGGATACCGACGATGACATCGTGCTGGTTTGTGCCGGTTGGCGGGGCCGGCTTTCGCTGGAGGATATGCTCTGTGCCGGCTACATAATTCACGAGCTGAGCGGAGGTACCCTGCCGGAAGATGCCCATGACGGAACAAAAGTCGCTTTTGGTCTTTACGAAAAATTTGGTAATGATATAGAACATACGTTGCGGAAATCGAACCATGCCAAACGACTGGATGCCATTACCGAAAATGACGATATCGGGTTCTGCAGCCAGGTAGATACCATGGACATTCTGCCAATACTCAAAGAAGGGATTATCACCAACGCCAATGGCCAGTAATAACAAATCGGGTGCTCTTACCGGCGGAATCTCCGCTTCCCGCAAGATGGAGATACTGGGGATTCTGATCATGGCAATAGCCACTCTCGTCGGTCTGAGCATCGTTACATACCACAGCTCCGATTACGCCCTCATCCAGTCGCTGTCCACCGACAGCATACTATCCGTGGACCGGGGGCCGGCCCTGCGTATTCAAAATGGGCTGGGTGTGGTGGGGGCCTACATCTCCTACCTGTTTGTGTACCAGTTGTTCGGGTACACCAGTATCATCATTCCCTTAATCATTTTCGGATACGGCTGGTACGTTTTTCGCGGCCGCAATATCGGCAATCTTTTGTGGGCCACTGCCTACGGCCTGTGGAGCATGGTGTTGATTTCCACCATACTGGGTTGGTTCTACAATGAGCTGGCGGCGTATTCCTCGGTCTGGTCCGGGGCTTCGGGCATTGCTACGGCCAGTCTGCTGCACAACCTGACCGGGATCGGCTCCATCATTATTCTGAGCGTTCTCTTCGTGGTTACCCTGCTGGTGCTTCTGGACCGAGACCTGCAGCATACGGTTGACACCGTAAAGGGCTGGGTAGCCGGTTTCCAGGACTCGATGCAGCGGCGGCGCGAACAGCGGGCCCGTAAAAAGAAGGAAAAACGAAAAGAGAACCAGCGTCAGCAGGAGATCGAGGCGCAGCGCCGGGCCGAGCAGCAGATGAAACAGCAGACGGAACCCGAAACATCTGGTCGTGACCGCAGTGAACCACGGCAACAGCCACCAACGGAGCAACCGGGGCCGGGGGCGAATGATCGGTCGATCGACGATATCGTGGAGGAATCGGAACAGCAGGACCAGGAACGGCGCCGGCGCGAAGAGGAGGAGGTCAAAAGCCTGGACCAGCGGCCCCGTGCGATCCTCGACAAGGACAACACAAAAAAAATTGCCGACGAGGAGATCGAGGAGGAAGATGACGTTGAGGTGTCGGTCTACGTCGGGGAGGGCGACGAGGAGGCGGGTGATCGCGAACTGGATCGCAAGAACCGCGACAAGGCAAAGGAAATACCCAAAATAAAGTACAAGTTCCCCGGTATCGATATCCTTGACGCCCCTCCCAACGAGGGGAATGAGGTTGACCTCGACGAGATCAAGGAGAACAAGCGGATTATTCTTGACAAGCTGAAACGGCACAAGATCGAGATCCGAAGCATCAACGCCATTGTGGGTCCCACGGTTACCCTGTATGAGCTGGATCCGGCGCCCGATGTCAAAATCAGCAAGATTGAGAGTTATGCCAACGACCTGAAGATGGCGACGGCGGCCCACGGCCTGCGCATTATCGCGCCGATTCCCGGCCGTTCCGCAGTGGGTATCGAAGTACCCAACCGGAAGCGTGAAACCGTATTTATCAAATCGGTCATCAATACCAAAAAGTTCGTGGAATCGGATGCCGAACTGCCGATTGCCTTTGGAAAGACGATCGAAAACGAGGTGTTTCTGAAGGATCTCACCAAGATGCCGCACCTGCTGATCGCCGGGGCCACCGGGTCCGGTAAAACGGTGGGGATCAATACGATCATTACCTGCCTGCTTTACAAGTGCCATCCCGACAATCTTAAGTTTGTAATGATCGATCCCAAAAAGATCGAGCTCTCGCTCTACCGCAACATCCAGAACCACTTCCTGGCAACGCTGCCGGGGGCCGAGGAGCCGATTGTCACCGATACGGCCGACGCACAGGAGCTGCTGGAGAGCCTCACTATGGAGATGGATGAGCGGTACGACCTTATGAAGATGGCGATGGTACGCGATATCAAGGCCTATAACGAGAAATTTGACAACGGGGAGCTCGACGAGGAGCTGAACCACCGCCACCTGCCCTACATTGTAGTCATTATTGACGAGCTGGCGGATCTGATGATGACCGCCGGCAAGCAGATCGAGGAACCGATCGCCCGGCTGGCCCAGCTGGCACGGGCCGTGGGTATTCACCTTGTTGTGGCTACCCAGCGCCCCTCGGTAAACGTTATTACCGGGACCATCAAGGCCAATTTCCCGGCGCGGGTAGCCTATCAGGTCGCCTCAAAGGTAGACTCCCGCACGATCCTGGATACCAGCGGGGCCGACCAGCTGATCGGTCGTGGTGATATGCTCTTTACTAACGGCGGCGGTATGACCCGTATCCAGAATGCATATGTATCAACCGAGGAGGTGGAGCGGATCACGGCCTTCATCGGAAATCAAAAAGGATACAAGGAACCCTACCACCTGCCCGTTATTGAAGACGAAACCAGCGGCGACATACCCGATCCGCTCGAGGATATCGACGAGTTGTTCGAAGCGGCCGCCAAAGTGGTCGTTATTCACCAGCAGGGTTCAGTTTCACTGCTGCAGCGTAAGCTGAAAATCGGGTACAATCGCGCGGGTCGCATTATCGACCAGTTGTACAATGCCGGTGTAGTGGGACCCTACCAGGGCAGCACGGCCCGGGATGTGCTGGTTTCGGATGAAGAAGAACTGGAACAGGTGTTGGACGAACTGGATGAATTTGACCGATAACCGTTTTTGCGCAATAGTAATGCTGGCAATTACCTTCCCGTTGCTGGCAGGAGTCATAACGTCGACGGCCGACGCCCAGGACACACCCTTCGATCAGCTTATTAACCGGTTCCGGGAGGGGCAGATATACCGGGCCGAATTCAACCACCAGTATGTCGATTCCTACACCGCCGATACGGTTTCGCGAAGCGGCACCATCTGGGTGGGACGCGACAAATACAAAATCCAGAACAGCCGGCAAACGGTAGTGGTTGACGGGGAAACCTCCCGGGTGTACGACAAAAATCGCAACCGCGTGATTGTCAGCAAGTATGAGCCGGAAGAGGATGATTTTGCCCCCTCCCGATTCCTGGACGGTACGGATACCACGTATGTGGTCGAACGGCAAGTGGCACAGGAAGGGGGAACGATGGTCGTACTTGTCTCTTCCGATCCCTTTTCGATTTTCCAGCGTGTGGAAATAACGATCAGTAACGACCTGGTACCGCTGAAAATTTTTGCCCGGGATCAGGCAGACAACCTGATAACCACCACATTCCGCAACGGTGCGTTTACCGGGGGCCGAGAAAACCTGTTTGCCCTGGATTATCCCAAACAGGCGGAAGTAATTGACATGCGAAATTGAGCCTAACATTCATACTGTGCGGATGCTCAGTAAGAGTCTGAAAATTGCCGGAACACTGGCTATCGGGGGGATCTTTCTATGGCTTGCCTTTCGAAACGTGGCGCTGCGTGAGGTATGGGAATATGCCCAGCGTATCAGCTTCGGATGGGTGCTGCCGATTACCGTTATAGCGGTGATCAGCCACTACTTGCGGGCCGAACGCTGGAAGCTCCTGATTGAGCATGACAAGAAAAACCTGGATCGTTTCACCCTCTTTTCCGGCGTGATGGCCGGCTACATGCTGAACCTGGTTTTTCCCAGGCTGGGCGAGGTCACCCGGCCGGTCTACGTAGCCAAACGAGAGGAGCTCAGCTCCTCCAAGCTGCTGGGCACCATCGTATTGGAGCGGGCGATCGATATCGGGGTAATGGCCTTTCTGATGGTCATCGTCTCGGTCTACCTGATTACGGATCCCTCCCTGCTCAGCCAGATTTTCGGCCAGCAAACGGTAGAACTGTTTCGCAGCGGTATGCGTATAGAGGGGGTGTTCTGGCTGCTGCTGGCGGTAGCCGTTGTTACCGGCCTGGTAATAACCGGTTGGAAGCTCCTGGTGTTTGCCGGTTCCAAAATCGAATGGCTGGGCTATTGGGTTGAACGCATTCGCGACCTGATCAAGCTGTTCTGGGAGGGGCTTGCTTCCGCCCGGAAAGTAAAACGCTGGTGGCTGTTTGTACTGCTAACCGTAATGATTTGGACCGGGTACACACTGATGTCCTATATTCCTTTCTGGATGTTCGATATGCAGTCCGCCTATGAGCTGACCTTCCTGGACGCGCTCGTGGTGACCGTTATCTCCGCCATCGGCATTGCCATTCCTTCACCGGGCGGACTCGGTACCTACCACTATTTTGTGAAACAGACCCTGCTGATCCTGTTTGCCGTGCCTGCCGTGACAGGTATCGCCTACGCCACAATCACCCACGCCGCCATGGTGCTGATGGTTACCACCATTACGCCGGTGCTCCTGGCGATCGACAAGCTGAGGGCCACCCGGCAAGGGAAATCGATCGTATCATGACTTGCCGGCACGGGTTGTGTTCACTCCGTCTGCCGAGATTCGGGAACCTAGTCCTCGGAAAACAGTTTGGGATCGAATAAGTATCAATCGTATTCGTTTAAAATAAATTCAACCCCTTAAACCTTGAAGAAAAATTAGTACATTTGATGCAAACTGAACATCATGGAAAGGTAGCGAGCATGAACCGGGCGGGATTTCAGCAAATTTTTCTACTCAGCATTCTTTTGCTGATGGGTACGGCTACTGCCGGTGCCCAGCAGGATCAGGCACAGAGCAGCCTGCTCCCGGAAATCGATCCGCAGGATATCGAGATTCGGAGTGAATTTACGGCGCGCTTTCCCGGCCTGCGCCGCCAGCCGATTCTCGGCTTTACCCCGGAACCCAGCATTTATCAGGTGGACCCGGACCGAATGCCGTTTATGGAATCCCAGGAGGAGGTCGTGGCAAACCTCCCGATTACCGACCTGAGCCGCCCCGACCCGCCCCCCTACCAGCCGCTGAGCTATGAACCCGAAATTAATGCCTACGGGCGCCTGGGAGTGGGTAGTTTTGTGAGTCCCGAAGCGGAATTCTGGGGCATCAACCGGTTTTCAAAAAACAGCTACATAAGCGGGCGGCTCGACTATCACTCCACCAACGGGCACCTCGATACCGAAAATAGCAGCTTCCGGTTTTTTGACCTGGATGCGGAGTATGCGACAAAATTAGGCCGGCAGACGACAGTGAGCATCAACGCGGGTGCGGAAAACAGCTTTAACCGGATGTTCTGGCTTGACGGGGCTGAAACACTGCCGATACAGATCCCAGCCGGGCCGCGAAAAACCTATTCCGGGGTTAATATCGGTGCTGATCTGAGCCGGCACACCAACTCCATCGAGGGCTGGGACGGCAGCTTGGCGTTTCGCCGGTTCGATATGGAAATGGATGCGGGAGATATTGGCGGTGATGCCGCCGAGTCGATTTTCGGCGCTTCCTTCCGAAATGAATGGGCGGGCGGCCGACTGCAGGAGACTATTGCCCTGCGCTTGTCCGGTCGGGGGGGCAGCTATGAATTGAGCTCCCAGGCCGATTCCCAGAACTGGCTTACCGTGCAAGCAGGCGGTGAATACCAGCGGCTGCTGGACTACAGTACGCAGCTATCGGCAGATTTGGGCGTCGTTTATACCAGCAACGCGTTTGAAGACAAGGTGTACCCGGGGTTTACCTTCTCGGCCAAACACTGGATCCAGGATAACCTGACTGTTAACGGGCAATTGAGCGGAACACCAAAACTGCAGTCGATCGAACAGCTGAACAACCTGAATCGCTTCCTGAATCACCAAAGCCCGCTGCGTCACACCTATACGGTCGAAGCCGCCGGACAGATGAATCTGGAATACTATCGTGGCAGCTCGATCTATGCAAAAGTCAGTTTCATGCAGGCGCAGAACTATGCCTATTTTGATCGCGCTCCCCTACCCGTTAACACTACCGGAAGTGCGGTACCGGAGGGATACTACCAGGTGAATTATATGGATGCCAACAAAATCAAGGGGGAACTTGGAGCCACACACCAGCTGGTTCCGGAAAAACTCTGGATTGATGCCGCCTTTTACGTTCAAAACCCGAAACTTGATGACGGAAATGATATTCCATTCGAGGAAACCTGGGGGGTGAATTCGGGTTTTTCTGCGAAATTGTTCAGCAAATTGCGCATTGAGGCGTGGGCTGATTATGTAAGTGAAAGAAATACGTTATCTTCCGGCAGTACCGAAAAGATTGATGGTTTCTTGCTCTTGGGAGGACGGGTTGAAATTGATATTACCGACCGGATCGGCGTGTATGCTAAAATGCTGAATCTGCTGAGCCAGGAATACCAGGTGTGGCAGGGATATGAAGAGCGACCCTTCCAGGCATACGGAGGTGTAACTGTTAAGCTCAACTGAAAAATGGATAAGGAATTTGTCACCGCATTCGCGGATATCATACGGGACCAGATCGTCAGGAAAAATGTTATCACCATAAAGGGGCTGGGTACATTCAAGCAGATACACAGGAAACAGTATCAAAAACAGCACAGTAACGGGCAGGTGGTCATGATGCCACCAAAGGATGAAATCGAGTTCATTCCGGACAAAAGCTAGTTTTGGGGTATGAAAATAAACAGAGAACAACTCGTTGAGCTACTTGTACAGAGGACTGGTCTGCAAAAAAAACAGGCCGAGGAGCAGCTAACGGAGCTGATCAAACGGATCCGGGAAGCTGCTGAAGAGGACAAGGATTTCGAAATCGAAAAGTTTGGCACGTTCCGGATGGAGGAGGGGCAGCTGACATTTGTTCCCTCGGAGGAGCTTCAGACTGAAATCAACAATAAATATGCCGGTATGGAGCCGATTGAGCTGATCGGTTCCTACGAGCAAGGTGAGGAACCCGGGGAACCAGAAGCGGGTGACGCCACGGATTCCGGCACCGACACTGAGGCGAGTCAGGCGGGCGAAAAGGAACAGAAAGAGGAAACGGCAGCCGCCAGGGAACACAAGCCGGGAGATGGCGATTCCGCTGGCGGAGACGAGGAAAAGGAAAAAGTCTGGCCGGACGAGGAGAATATCTGGGGCTGGGATGCCGATGCCGACACCGACACCGACGAGGATATCCCGGATAACACCGGAGAGGAGCAGCCATCGGGAACCGGTGATCAGACAGAGCAACCCGAATCAGCAGGCGGGGAGCAGGAGACCGGTTCTCCAGAAAAAAAGCTGGATTCGGTTTTCGAATACGATGACGAGCAGTCGGAAGAGCCGGCTGAAAATACCGGTGAGGAATCGGATGATTTGGATTCCTCACCCGTACAGGAGCCGGACGAAACAGAGCTGCCGGCACCGGAACCCGTCAGTGCGGCAGATGATGACCCGGAAAAGGTTGAGGAGGAAGACGATTCCGGACAAGACAGGCATCAGGATGAATCTGCTCCGGAAGAGGAACAGGCAGAAGAGGATGAAAAGAAGAAGCCGGCAGCTACCGGTACTGCAGCCGGAACAAAGGATTTCGGAAAAAGACATACCCGAAAAAGAACATCGTCGACGTCAGTGGTGATGATTGCCGCGGCTTCGGTAATCGTCATTGCCATAGCGGTTTGGCTTGCGTTCGATATGGGGGTTTTCTCCGACGGTACGGGAGGTAGCACGGCGAACCAAAATAATCAATCGGGTGCTGCCGTTGCTACGGAACGGACACGGCAACCGGTACAGAACGCAGATCCGGGAAACGAAACGGCAACTCAGCCGGATCAGCAAAATGACAATGAACCCGGTGCTGAAACCGCGGAACCTGAGCCGCAAAATCAGGTAGCAACAGGGGAACAGGAACAGGAGCCAGATTCGGAACCTGAGATCTCAGAGGATTCTCCCGGTAACCCGGCATCGATCTACGGGTTGAAAGGTTCGCTCAGGGAAGAAGCCAATGACGGATACACAATTATTGTTCACTCGATGAAAAATGAACAGAATGCCAGGGAGGTTTATAGCCAGTTCAAACTGGACGGTTACCGGACCATGCTTGTTTCTGCCATGGTAAACGGAGAACAGTTCTGGCGAATCGGGCTGGGCCAGTTTAGGAACGTGGAAAATGCCCAGGATTCCGCCGCCACTCTCCCGGAACCTTACAACGACAATTTCTTTATCAAAAGAATCAGGTAACAAACGACAAACAGCTTAACTCAAATGCACGCTATCTTACTGTTTTTATTTCAACAAACCGATACCACATCGGCCGCGCAGGACACCCTGGATGTTGCCCTGCAGCAGCAGTCGATGTCAATTTTTGACCTATTGATGGAGGGCGGTGTCCTGATGATCCCGCTGTTTATCCTCTCGCTCCTGGCTGTATATGTTATTGCGGAGCGCTGGCGTTCACTGAACAATTCCCGCATGGAGATCGACAAATTCCTGCGGACGATCGAAAGTATGCTGAAAGACGGTGATCGCGAACGCGCCCTGACCTACTGCGACGGTATCGACAAGCCGCTGGCCCGCATCTTGAAAGCGGGTATTCGCCGCCTGGGCCGCCCGATTCGTGACATTGAGGATGTAATCCGCAACGCCGGCAAAAAAGAGATCTATCACCTGGAAAAACGGATGAACTGGCTGGCGACCATCGCCGGTGTGGCCCCGCTTATCGGCTTCACGGGTACCGTAACCGGTATGATCGAGGCGTTTATGGATATCCAGGCCCTGCAGGGGAATGTAAATCCCAGCGTGCTGGCCGGAGGTATCTGGGAGGCCCTCATCACCACGGCTACCGGCCTGATCGTGGGCATCCTGGCATATGGCTTTTACAACTTCCTGCTGGGCAAGATCAACCGCATGGTCCATGAGCTTGAAAATGCTTCGGCCGATTTCATCGACCTGCTGCAGACGCCCTCGCGCAAAAAAGAACAGGATAAAGAACGCAGAGGGGTAATCTAATGGACTTTCGACAAGATGACGAGCGGCTGGAACCGCTCACCCTGTTTTCGCAGTCTTCACTGACCGATATTGTGTTGCTGCTGCTGATCTTTTTCCTGCTTACCTCGTCGTTTGTGACCAACTACGGCATCAAAGTGGAGATCCCCAAGGCAGAAACCGGTGCGGAAACACAAAGCCAGTATATTACGGTTACGGTAACGAAAGACGGTAAATTTTTTGTAGACGGTGAACCCGCCAGTACCGGTATGCTGGCCTCTGCGATTCGGGAAACCCGAAACAACAAACCCCAGGGCACGCTCGTTCTGCGGGCAGACAAAGACGCCATTATCGATAATGCCGTGCGGGTGATGAATATCGCCAAGGCACTTGATCTCAGGATCTTGATGGCCACGGAACGAGGCACCAGGTAGGAACAGCAGCATGATATTGGACAGAATCAAAGAGGAGGATCGTTTTGCGCTTGCGGTAACGGGTGGATTTCACCTGCTGCTGATCCTTTTTTTTCTCCTCTACACCTTCAGTATCAACCAGAACCTGCGCCCCTCCTTCATCGAGGTGGAGTTCGGGGAGTTCCAGACCGGTACACAGGCTCAGTTTTCCCAGCAGCTGGCGGAAGAGGTAGCCACACGGCCTGATCCCTCCGAAACCCAGCCTGAGGAACCCCAGCCGGAACAGCCCCAGCCCGAAGAGCAGCAGGAAACCACCACCGAAGAGACCACGAAACCGGTGGATGCCCCCGACCAGCAGGAGGAGATCCAGGAGGAGGAGCTCCAGACACCGGATACCGACAAGGTGGAACCGCAGGAGGAGACCGCCCGGGAACAGCAGGAAGAGGTCACCGTGCCCCCCAAAACAGAAC
>JAWVZC010000064.1:0-14460 GCA_033722415.1 Balneolaceae bacterium
GGTATCGATTCGATCTGCGGATTTACCATACCGTCGCTCGTGGTGCCGCCCAGGATAGTGGCCCCGGTTGTTGTAAGGCCGCTCATGGTTTCGAAGACCGCATCGGTGTAGCTGGGAATCACCCCGGAAATGACGAAGGGGAGGGCACCGACGAGCGACAGGAAGAGCCAGGTCAGGCTCACCACCAGGAATCCCTCGCGAATCCGCAGCTCCTGCTCCGGTTTGAACAGGTAGTAGAGCGTGCCGCCGACCAGGAAAGCGATCGAGGCGGAGTAAAGAAAAGAGTGCCAGGTGGTACCTTCATACAGCAGGTCGATACCGACCGGGACCAGCAGGGCAAATCCCAGAAAAAAAACGAATGAACCCAATATCCCGAGAACGGTGAGGATGTCAATTTTCGGGCGGTTCAGGGCTTGTTTAATCGACGACTGTGACTGGGTTCTGGCCATTACTGAAAGAGCGATGTGATTTTATCTACAGCTTCCGGCAGGCAGAATACAATAACACGGTCGTTGGCTTCAATCTGGGACTGGCCGGTGGCAATTTCAACCGTTCCGTTGTGCTGGATGCCGCCGATGACGCAGCCCTGCGGAAAAGAAATTTTGTGGATCGGTTTGCTTACCACTTTCGATTTCGGAGCAGCCTGCAATTCAATCACCTCCGCCTTGATGCCCTGCAGCGCAGTCACCGAAATTACCCGACCCCGGCGTACATACCGGTGAATTTCGTTGGAGGCGGCCGATTTCTTGTTGATCGCAGCATCGAGACCGATTGTCTGGCTCAGGGGGATGTAATCCGATTTCGAGACCAGGGCCACCGTTTTCTTCACTTCCAGGTGTTTGGCCATCAGGCATGAGATGATGTTCGACTCCTCGTCGTCGGTTACCGAGATAAACGCATCCGTGTCCGATATTCCCTCCGTCGCCAGCAGGTCGGGATCCGTGGGATTGCCGTTGAGCACCAGCACATCCTTTAGCTCCTGGGCCAGTTCCACGGCCGTGTCATAATCCGGTTCGATCAGTTTGATGGTCCAGTTTTTCTCCTGGCTGCACAGCATGCGGGCCACCATCTGCCCCACGGGGGTTCCGCCGGCAATCATGATGGTATTGATCTCGGTCTCCACCTTGCCGGTGGTTTTCACCACGCTCGGGATCGATTCGGTCTCGGCAAGCACAAAGATCTGGTCGAGGGCCTGCAGCCGCACGGTACCGCTGGGAATGATGGTAAGACCCCGGCGGGCGATAGCTACCACGCGGAAGGTAATCTCCGAAAACTGCTCCGCATATTCACTCAGCGTTTTACCGACCAGTGGGGAGTTCTTTTCAAGCCGAAGACCGATAAGCTGCATCTTGTTATCGGCCAGGTTGATGACATCGGTGGCTGTGGAACGTTTGATCAGCTGAACAATCTCCTGCGCTGCGCTCAGTTCCGGGTGAATCATCACGTCGATCCCCAGGTCGGTCGGTTTCAGCGGGGCATTGGGGCGGGAAAGCTCATCATTGCGTATACGGGCGATCACCATGTCGGTTCCCAGGCGCTTGCTCACCATGGAGGCGATCATATTCACTTCATCGATACTGGTTACGGCAATGGTGATATCGGCATCCTTGACACCGGCATCCACCAGGTCTTTCGCCGAAGTGGCGTTACCCTCGTGACACAGCACATCCAGGTTTTCGGTCACCCTGTTAAGCGCCTCCTTGTCACGGTCCAGCACAATCACATCGTGCTGTTCCTTGGAGAGTACGCTGGCCAGATCGTACCCGATTTCCCCGGCGCCGATTATTACAATCTTCAAAAGAAAAAAATTTGGTCTTCGTTAATTCAAATGATGCTATTCAAATCAGTGCATCAACGGAAATTCAGAACAAACCGATTCAAGTATAACCAATTTCCTGCTGGAACTAAATAAGAAGATTTGTCCACTTGGCGCGATAACGGGGTGCTAACCGGTACCGGGTTTCCTCCGCGGGAGAGGTGGAGAACACGTCCATATCGCCAGCGGGATATTTTGATCTTGTAATACCCTCTCATTTAAAGTAGGTTTGTCGTATAATTTATTTATGAAAAAACGTGTTTAGCGGTTAAAAAAGCAGCCATTATGTCATCCTGAACTTGTTTCAGGATCTCGCAATGCCACCGCGAGAATTCCGAGAGCTGTCGGAATACGGGATGACACAGAGGGCGTTCCCTGGTTCGTTGCCATCGAATCTAACCACTAGACGCGTTATGGAATACACCGTAACCTAAACGCACCAATCATGTTAGACCGACTTAAATCCACAAAACTGACCGAGTTTACCGATATCGGAATCGGCCTGCTGGTCCTTCGGGTTGTGGCTTCTTTTGCCATGATTTACGGGCACGGCTGGGGCAAGTTGATGAATGTGTTGAACGGTAATTTCCAGTTTGCCGACCCGATCGGGCTGGGCCCCACCATTTCACTGATCTTGGCGGCCTTTGCAGAAGCGATCTGTGCATTTCTTGTACTGGTTGGCTACTACGCCCGCGCGGCTGCACTGGTGCTGGTGATCAACATGTCTGTGGCGTTCTTCTTCGTTCATCTTTTTAACGATCCTTTTGCCAATATGGAGAAGGCACTGCTCTTCCTCGCCATATATCTCACCATATTCCTGCTGGGACCGGGCAAGTATTCGATCGATTCCTGAACCCGGTGCGGTACCGGTTGCCATTATCGGGATTTCGAATCGTTGTATTACAGGGCGATTGGACTGATCGCCATTTTTTGTTCAGGTTAATGGTCGTTCCCGGAAGTGGACCCGGGTATCGATGCCGCACAATCCCGGACTGTGACGGCATTCAACCCTGCGATATTCCGTTGGCTATATTACTGAATGCGAACAGCGTTTGCCAACCCGCGTAATCCTAAAACGGTACCAGAATGACGTCGACAGGGTATCGTGATGAAATGCTTAAAAGAGTGGAGCAGAAGTTGTTTTAAAATAGAGGTTGCGATTTGGGGGAAGCTGGAATTGCCCTGCCTCAAAAAACGATCATGTAGCTCGACGCACTGTTTCGAAAAAAATCGCACGTTATGTACGTACACTTCACAGAGGCCTTTGGGATGCCGGTGTTTTCAACCATGCAACTCTAGGCTGTGAATACAAGAGCTTGATTTAACCGCTTTATTATTATTGCGAGCCCCCGTGTAAATCACCCGAAAGGGACCTTGTTTCGTCAGCTTCCGAATACAATTGGTATCTGCTCACAGTATCACAATCATTCGCCTGTTCAAACGTCCTGGAGCGGAGTTGTTAATGCGACCGTGCCCCAAAAGCACAACCGATGATTCCGGGAGATCACCGACAGGTGCCACCACGGTGTCACCCATGGGCTTATCTTATAACCGGCAGGTTACTGTTTGCTGATCATTCATCCTTCAGTTTGTTATATTTGAACACCTCAGGAATGCAGGAAATGCTGCATTATTCACGATACTACAAAATGTAAAAATTAAATAATCCCTGAATGGAACTGATCTCCACCATAGCATTTATTCTCGTCGGACTGGCGGCCGGTTACCTGATCGCCTATCTCCAGAGCAAGAGCAGCCAGGCGCTCAATGAAGAGGAGGCCCGGGTCCTTGAACAGGAGCGCGAGCAGGCGATGCAAACCATCAGCCGGCTCGAGGAGCGCAACCGCAACCTGTCGGATCAGCTTGAAAACAGCGAGCGGGAGCTGAAAGAGAAGGAGATGCATGCCGGTGAGCTGGAACAGCAGCTGGCTACTCTCAGGGCCGATTACCGCAATCTTAAGCAGCGTCTTGACGAGCAGAAAGAGGAGATGAAAGACCTGCAGGACCAGTTCAAGGATGAGTTCGAGAACCTGGCGAACAAGATCCTGGAAGAGAAGAGCAAAAAGTTTACCGAACAGAACAGGGAGAAACTAGATCAGCTGCTGAAGCCCTTGGGAGAGAAGATGGAGGAGTTTAAGAAAAAGGTGGAAGAGATCCACAAGGAGGACCTGAAGGGACGCAGCTCGCTTGAACAGCACCTGAAGCACCTGCAGGAACTTAACCAGCAGATGGCCCGGGAAGCCAAGGACCTGACAAAAGCGCTGAAGGGCGATGTGAAGACACAAGGTCGGTTTGGTGAGTTTATCCTGGAGCGGATCCTGGAAAAGTCGGGCCTGAAGAAGGGGCGCGAGTATGAGGTGCAGGAAACCTACACCACCGATGAGGGTCGGCGCCTGCAGCCGGATGTGGTAGTTCACCTTCCGGACGAAAAATACCTGGTGATCGATTCGAAAGTTTCTCTCACGGCGTATGAGCAGTATGTGTCTGCCGACGAGGAGAACAAGCAACAGGATGCCCTCAAGAAGCACATTCAGTCGCTGAGAAATCATGTCAAGGGTCTCAGCGAAAAAAAATACCAGCAGCTCCACGGCGGAAACAGCCCGGACTTTGTGCTTCTGTTTATCCCGATTGAACCGGCATTCGGACTGGCCCTGCAGCAGGACAGTGAACTGTATTATGAAGCATTTGAAAAAAATATTGTGATCGTAAGTCCCTCAACGCTGCTGGCCACCCTGGCCACGATCGACAGCGTGTGGAAGCAGGAGTACCAGAACAGGAATGCCCAGGAGATTGCCGATCGCGGCGGGGCTCTGTACGATAAATTTGTACTCTTCGTAGAAAGCATGCAGGATATCGGGCAGCGGCTGCGGCAGACCAGGGAGAGCTACAACCAGGCGATGAACCGCTTGACGACCGGGCACGGGAGCCTTACCCGGCAGGTTCAGATGTTGAAAGACCTGGGGTCCAAGGCAAGCAAGCAGCTGCCCGAGAGCATGACTGGCCCACCGGACCAGGAGCTCCCGGAACAGGAAGCGTCCTCTCCTGAAGAAAAAAAATCATAATAGGATGATGCAGGGTAACCCGGGGTGCTGCCTTATTAAGGAACACGCAATCCCGGATCGCGTCTTTTAATTCAAGACCACTTACCAACTAGAAACTCTCCGGTATAGTTTCCATATTCCCCTCTTATGAACAGAACATTGGTAGTTTCCCTGATTTCGGCACTTGGCTTGTCACTGTTGCAGGCGGCACCCGCCCGTTCACAACCTGAAACTGCCGGGCTGGGACAGGGAGGTGACGTCCGTTCCGAAAATGAGGCGATAAGCCAGGCGCTAACGAATACGATCATGCCGGTGGCGGTGGGGTACGGTTCAGTAAAACTGTTTAACAGTAACACGATCGAGACGATTGGCAGTACCCTCGCGGTCTATGGATTGGTGATAGGCCCGTCAACCGGTAATTTCTATGCCAACGACTACCTGCGGGGGGGACTGGGTGCTCTCACCAGGGTGGGAGCCGCTTTTCTGCTAAAGGATGCAACCAGCGAGATTTTTGGGCGCGAGTTTGCCGATGCGCTTAATGTAGACAACAAGTCGGTACGTTTCGGAGATACGGAAGTTATTGTCGGGGCCGTTATGATGGTGGGTACCATGGCTTACAATATCATTTCAGCACCGGTTTCGGTTAGCGAGTACAACCAAAGCATGGGATACGCCATCAAGCTGCATTCACTGCCGGGTACCGGTCGCACGATACCTGTGGTTACTGCGCGGATTCAGTTGTAATACTATCCTGCTCAGGCAGGAAATTCTGGAATCTGGGCCCCTGTGGTTCGTAAAGAGGCAACAATCAGGAGGTAATCAGGATGAAGACAGCTATCATCATTTCTATCGCATTGCTATGCTGGATAAAACCGCTAAGTGCAACTGCTCAGGATGGGCAGGGGATACGGTATCAAACGGTGACAATTAATCCGTACACGGAAAGAGACCCGCAAAATCAGTTTAAATCCACAAAGAAAGCATTTACGCGGGCTGCGCTGCATACGCTGGTGCCGGTGGCACTGGGATACCCGCTCTTCAATTTTACCGATCAAGTTTCCGTTAGCACGGCAGGAGGTCTCATGATGGCATATGGCATTCTCCTGGGACCCTCAATGGGAAATTTTTATGCCGATGACGATGAACGCGGTCAACTTGGGTTGAATATCAGGGCGGGAAGTGCAGGTTTTTTGGCGGCATGCTCACTCTTTTTGGTTCCCGACATGTTTGCAGGGATATTCGGCAGTGAAGATTCGATAGATTACTCTGGTATCAAGACGGTTACCTACATTACAGGTGGGGTTGTTGCCGGGAGCATAGTCTTCAATTTAGCCACTATTCCCCATTCAGTAAACGAATACAACCGGCAGGTAGAGCTGGATCTGAGGCCTGGTATCCAGTTTATCGGGAATTCCAGTCGAATGGGGCCGTCAGTGACGCTTTCCCTCCGTTTTTGATATCCAGCACAGCAGGCATTGGAAAATATCTGCTTACTCTTTCAAGACAGGCGTTCCATTGGCGGCTTGCGTTAACGTTGCAGACTTACCGGTTGTCATATCCGAGCGGTTCAACCAGGGAAGCCAGTGTTTTGCCGTCATGATTGGAAATGGCGGCATACCAGGTATCGTCCCACTTCCAGGATACCACATGCTTGCCGTTGACATCCCGGATATGAAAATCCTCGGCCTTGATGCATGACCGGATCGCCTCTTCGCTCCGTTCCAGGGCTTCAAACTTTTGAAGTTGGTCGATTTTAAACGCAAAGATGTAGATATACTGGTCTTCCGACGGCAGATAATACTCCATCATCGGTGTTTTGAATCCCGGGACAAAGTCGGAATACACCACACCCTTCAGTTCGGCATTCTGAAGCGGGGGTACGGTGACCGGGGTATTGAATGCGTGGGCGAGCTCGAGCTCGGCATTGGCGGGACTTGCCGTGGCAATTGTGGGTTGTACCATACGCCCTTCATTTTTTATAAAGTGGACGTAGGCGTACTCCTCCACATTGTAAATCTCTGTCGGAGAATTCATGTACATGGTAAAGCCGAAAATTACGGCGGCTACAAGCAAAACGGCTGCTGCGGCATATTTCCAAAATCCCGCGGTGTCCTGCCGGCCCGTAGACTCATCGTTTCGATCGGTAACAGAGTGAGAGGAGGGAACATCATAGACCGGATCGGCAACCGTATTGTCCTCAATTTCGCCGCTGGCACCGGCACGGGTGCGTTGGTCTTCCAAAAACCGGTGAACCCGATTTCGCAGCCTGTCGGGGGCATCCGCGCAGGGACATCGCTTCGAGACAACGTTTTTCAGCCGTTTAATCGACTCATATTGTTGCCTGACACTTTCATCCTGTTCTAGGTAGGCGAAAAAGGCAATTCGTGTGTTTTCATCGACTTCGTTATCAACAACAGGTGTGATAAGCTCCAGTGCTTCTTTTTTTGTGAGGTTTTTCAATGACATCCTGATAACCCTTTTACGAAATGGTGCTAATCGTTAAGCTTACCGTTTTTCTCAATACCAAACAGACAACATCAACTGGTAACCCAGTGTTCCAATGAAATACAAAATTCTATGCTTCCGCCGAGATCAGGTAGAACCCTTTCATAGCGGGATAGTTTACTCCCGCAGGGTACAGCAGCTCCTGTTCCATATCTCCGGGTGACATGATATCCTGTTTGGTGAACCCGACCCGTCGCAGCAGTTTCAGGTAACCCGGCTTGTCAAGGTCGCTCATGATCTTTTCACCCACCAGTGCTACCCCGGTTTTAAACACCGCTCGTCGAATTATTGGCAGTTCATCGAGGGCAAAGTGCGTGCTAATAAGAGTCGTTCTGCCCTTGAACCAGAAACCGAGTTCCCGCAGAATATCTTCGGTCTGCTCGTTTCGGAGGTAATCGAAAAAACCTTCGGCAATTACAACCGTATTCCGCCTGTTATCCAGGGTTTCTCTCAGGCTTTGTATAAGTCCTCCATGTTCCCGGGAGAAGTCGTGCTGCCGGATCGCCGGGTGCGGTTGCCCGGCATACTGTTGCAACAAAAAGTTTCGCTTGAATGCCGCCATTTTCGGCATATCGATCTCCAGGCTGGGTATTCCGCGGGCTGCCTGGCGTGCAGCCTGGTGGTCGAAGCCGGCTCCCAGCACGAGGAGCTGTTCAAAATCGTCGTTCAGGCACTCATCGACCCAACGGCCGACAAGGTATTTCCGCAGGATGATATGCATCAGGTCGCCCGGCAGCAGAAGCCCCTCTGAAACGATAAAGAATTTCCTGACCCAGCTTTTTTTCAGCGAGTGATAATACCCGTTGAGCGGACGCGGGAGTTCGTGTACGATTTTTTCATAAAACCGAATGACATCCTCTTCAAACCAGCCGCGAAAGGGTTCGGTCCGGGTAAGTCCGTAAAATTTGATCGCAATAAATGCCGCGGTATGACTTATCTGTTCCGGTTTCATATCGTTACGGGATCTCATCGGGGTCAAAATGGTTCCACGGTTCCCGGGATGGGAACGGGAGCCTGAACTGCATTTCGCGGTCCGTTACCGGGTGGGTGAACCGAAGTTCAACGGCCCGCAGCGCCATGGTGCGTCCGTCCGGCTGATTCTTGCCATACTTGTAATCGCCCCACACCGGGTATCCCTCCTCGGCCAGTTGAACCCGAATCTGGTGCGGGCGCCCCGTTTGCAGGTGCACTGCAAGCAGGGCAAGTTCATCCCGCTGGGCAATTTTCTGGAATGACAGTATGGCTTCCCTGGCCTCATCGTGTTCCGGGCGTGCAGTAGAGACGCGATTGCGATTACGGTTCTTTACCAGGTGATGGGTTAGAAATGCATTCGGTGGCGGTGTACCCTGCACGACGGCGTGATATGTTTTTTGAATTGTGCGATTTCGCACCATTTCGCCCAGGCGCCCGGCGCTTTTCGACGATTTGGCCAGCAGCATCAACCCGCCGACCGGTCGATCCAGGCGGTGTACCGGCCCGAGATATGCACTCCCCGTGCTGCGGGATTGTCTGAGATACTGTTTGCAGAGGGATACTACATCCGGATCGCCGGTATGATCAGGCTGGGAGAGCAGTTCATGCGGTTTCTCGATGACCAGCAGGTGATCATCCTCGTAGACAATGGGAATGTCGGGTTGTGTGTTGGTATGCGAATAATCAGGCATTGATGTATCGGTCTACCCGTTGTTTCGTTTCGGGTGTGGTAAGCAGGCTAACGATCACCAGCAGCAGGACGTTCGCCGCCAACCCCCAGATGCCTTCATGGAGGGGAAGCGGCCGAAAGTCGGGGAAAACGAGGAAGAAAATGGTGACCGTAATACCCCCGACAAGTCCTGCAAGGGCCCCTTTTCCGGTGGCCCGGCGCCAGTAGAACATGCAGAATACCGGTGGAAAAATTTGCGCCACCCCTCCATAGGCACCGAGCAGCAGGGCAACAATCGAAACCTCGGAAATAACCGCGAAATAGTAGGCGACCAGGCTGATGATGATCACGCTAATTCTGATCAGCCGGTGCTGGTCCTGGTCGTTTAGGCTGTGATCGCTGAACAGCTTTGCGATACCGTCACGCACACCGATGGAGGCGGCCGAATGCAGTATGGCGTCACCGGACGACATCGATGCCGCCAGCGTACCGGCCACAACCAGTCCGATCAGCACCACCGGCAGATCGATCTGGGTGAGCAGGTAGGGGACGACCGTGTCGGCCTGCTCGATACCGGGAAAGGCCAGCACGGCCGAAAAGCCGATAATCATGATCGGTACAAGGAAGAACTGGAAGGTCGGGTAAAGAACAACTGTCAGCTTTATCGTTTTGTCACTGTTCGCGGCAAATGCCCGCATAAAGAGGTGAGGCCACATCGAAAACCCGATAGCGGAAATAAGCACGGCGGAGCTGAATCCCCACCAGTTCCATGGTTCGCCTTCGGCATTGAGACCGGGTGCCGACAGCATGGCGCCGTGACTGCTTTCGGCTATTTGGGAAAACATTTCTCCAATCCCACCGTAGAGTTCGTTCGGCAGATAGATTCCCAGGAACCAGGCGATAATCATCATAAACATGCCCTGGAAGGTGTTGGTCCAGCCAACGCCCATCACCCCGCTGTAAAAAACATAGATCAACACCACCCCGTAGGCTACTGCGGCACCAAGCCATACCGGGATATGCCCCTTACTGATGGTGGAGAGCACGTACCCGGCACCTTTCATCTGCAATGTCAAATAAGGGATGAAAACGAGGACGCTGAGGAAAGCAAGAATGACCGAGAGTGCTCGGCTGTTAAACCGGTCTTCCAGCAGTTCCGCCTGCGTAACAAAACCATATTGTTCACCCAGCCGGCGGGCTTTGGGACCGAAAAAATAGAACGGAATCATACCGGTAGTACCATAGGCAATGATATAGAATGCCGCTGCGCCGCGCGAGTAGGCCCACCCCGGTCCGCCGAGAAATGCAAAAGAGGAAAATATGGAGGCTCCCAGCACAAAATAGAGAACCAGCAGGTTCATCCGTCGGTCACCGGCAACAAAACCTGATATGCTTTTTGATATTCTCAGCCCCGGTATGATCCCCATGGCAAGGGAGATCAGCAGGTATAGCCCGCAACAGATCAGTATGATAATCCAGTCTTCCAAGTGAGATCAGGTGTGTTCATGTTCAGAGGTTTGGCGGGCCGGGTCTGAGAGGTAGTACCATAATACCGTAACAAATGAGAGAACAAGCATCCCGGTAATCCAGGCAAAGGAGAGGGGAAGACCTAAGATAAGCGGGTGGGAATCGGAAAAGACGGGATACACCGGCCAGATGATACTCACCTGGATAATAAATATAATTACCAGGAACACGGTTTTCCGTTTACGCATGGTATGCCAGAAGCAAGTCAGTTGATTACTGTTCCCCCCCAAACGGCTGATTTTACCCTGCGTGAGAGGGATTAGCCTAAAACCCGTCTATTATAACAGATTCCGTGATGAACCGAAAATTTCGTAGCCGGAACGTCAGCAATAATCGGTTGGCTGCCCCATAGTTTGAATGAAAATACCACCGGACGGAACAGGGTTGTCCGGCGGTATTGAATACCGGATTCTATTCCCGGTAGGTTACGGTCTGTTCGAGATCACTGATCTGGATTCGAAAATCACCGGGTTCCGTCACCTTTTTCAGGTCGCGCCCGACGAATGCCAGGTCCTTCGCTGAAATGGTAAAGCTCACCGTTTTCTGCTGTCCCGGCTCCAGCGAGATTTTGTCGAATCCCCGCAGGCGTTTTACGGGTGGTGTAACGCTCGCCACATGGTCACTCACATAAAGCTGCACGATCTCCTTGCCGCTGCGCCGGCCGATATTGGTAACCTCCACCGATATCGTAAGCTGTTCCCCGGGCCCGAACGTACTGTTGCTGACAGTCAGGTTACGATAGGCAAAGGTGGTATAACTGAGTCCATGTCCGAACGGCCACTGAGGGTTGAAACCGAGCGGACCAACTTCATCCGTGTAGTTGTGATCGTAGGGTACCAGGTCGTTTACATATCTCGGATAGGTAAATGGCAGATTACCGCTTGGGTTGACATCCCCAAACAGGATGTCTGCGGTGGCACGTCCCCCTTCTTCCGCCGGGAGGTACGCCATGAGGATGCCGTCGGCCACCGGTTCGATATCATTGATGACGCGGGGCCGGCCCTCCACAAGAACCAGAACAACCGGTGTTCCAGTCGCTGAAATTTCCCGAACAAGCCTGCGCTGCGGTTCGGGCAGAGCCAGGCTGCCGATATCACCGGGTGTTTCGGTATAGGGTGCCTCCCCGATACAAATTACCGCGACATCCGCTGCAGAGGCGGCGGAGACAGCCGCATCGATATTTATGTCCTCGTTAATACCGGTTCCCTCGGCGTAGGTCACCTTGCCATTTCCCGCATTCGCCCGGATCGCCTCCAGAATCGTCTGTTTGCCGGGGGTATTGTATTGTGGATCGTCACCCTGCCAGGTCCGGCTCCAGCCGCCGTTCAAATGGATAATGGAGTTGGCTGTGGGACCAGTAACCAGGATGTTGCTGTTCTTGGACAGGGGAAGGATATCGTTCTCATTTTTCAGGAGCGTGATCGATTCGGCGGCTGACTGGTAGGCCGCTGAAATAAATTCGTCGGATCCGAATTCCGAATAATCGGTATCAGGATGATAGGGCTTGTCGAACAGGCCCAGCAGGAATTTGACCCGCAGTATCCTGCGAACCGATTCGTCGATGCGCTCCATCGGCACTTCCCCCTCCTCGACCAGCTCTTTCAGCAGACGCGGGAAGTCGAGGTCCAGTGGTACCATGCTCATATCAACACCCGCGTTGACGGCCATTTTAATCGCTTCTTTATAATCCTTTGCCACTTTGTGGCGGGTATAGAGGTAGTGAATATCCTGCCAGTCAGAAACAGCCAGACCGCGGAACCCGAGTTCATCTCGCAGTAAGTCTGTCAGTAGTTTGCGGCTGGCATGCACCGGTACCCCGTTGATTTCACCCGAGTTGATCATAACGGTCAGGGCCCCGGCATCAATCGCCGCCTTGAAAGAGGGAAGAACGTACTCGCGGAGTCGTATTTCCGGTATCCAGGCTACTGTGCGATCGTGACCCGAGGCGGGCAGGCTGTACCCGAGGTAGTGCTTTGCAGATGCTGCCACGCGGTAGGCATTGGCGGGATCCTCACCCTGAAACCCCTCAACCATGGCGACCCCGAGTTCGCTGGCCAGAAGTACGTCTTCCCCGAACGTTTCCCAGAATCGCGGCCAGCGCGGGTCGCGCCCGATACCGAGTACCGGCGAGAATGTCCAGGGAATCCAGGAAGCCCGTGTCTCGTACGCTGCAATTCGGGCTCCTTCTCTGACCAATTCCCTGTTGAAGGTGGCCGCAAGACCAATCTGTTGCGGGAACAGGGTGGAGTTCATGGTATAGTTGGCACCGTGAATCGTATCTATCCCGTAGAGCACCGGAATGCCGGTCGGTTTTTCACTGGTCGCCACTTCCTGGATCTGGCGAATAATGTGATGCCACTGTTCAAGCGGGTAGGCATGACCGGAAACATTCAGAATCGAACCGACGCGGTACTCCACCAGCACCTCCCGGAGCTTGTCAGGATCCAGTTGGTGTGGCTCCTCCTGGATATCCTCAATAAGCATGTCGATGGTAAGCTGGGTCATCTCACCGACTTTATCGGTCAGCGACATGGTTTGCAGAACGGAGTCCACCTTGTGTGAGAGTTGGCTGTTCATAGGTTGGCCGTTTACGCTGTTCCAAAAAAAGAATAGCAGAATTATCGGGATGGATAATCGTTTCATATCATAAATATTCTTGATTTAGCGGTTATCACAACTACGAACAGCTTTATAAAGGAGAGATGAAGTCCGGGTATATAATTTGCAGCAACTCCCGTTATTCGAGGCGGGTTGAGCACCCGAAGGGACAAATTCCACCGATGTTTGATCCTGCCGGCTGTAGTTTTGTTCGGTTGGGACCGTGATGAATCTGACCGAATCATTCTCTATTTTTCCGGTGCATTCAACGGGTTTCCCAGGTAAAACGGTATGCCCGGAACATACGTTATCCATTATCGACCGATGAGTGGCGATACGACAAATATCGATGTTGAAGAGAAGGTAGATCACCTGCCCACCGCGCCCGGAGTGTACATGTTCAAAGACAGTCGTGGAAACCAGCTCTACATCGGCAAAGCAAAACGCCTGCGAGACCGGGTACGCTCCTATTTCCAGGATTCCCGCGGGCACGACGGGCGAATCAAGGTGATGATCTCGAAGATCGATGACCTGGAAGTCATTGTGACCGATTCCGAAGCGGAAGCATTGATCCTTGAGAACAACCTCATAAAAAAGCATCAGCCGCGGTACAATATCATGTACCGTGACGACAAATCCTACCCGTATATCTGCATTACAAACGAAGACCGCCCGCGGGTGTTTCCGACACGAACGGTGATCAATGACGGAAGCAAATATATCGGTCCGTACGACAGTGTAATGCATATGCGGCGGATGCTGGAAACAATCCGCAAAGCGTTTGGACTCTGTACCTGCGCCATTTCGTCCAAGAATATTGACAGAACGAAGGGAGCACCCCGATGGGGATCCTGCCTGGACGACTACCTGGATCGTTGCTCCGAGGAGATGGACCGGGAGGAGTACAACGCCACTGTTGAAAAGGTGGAACGTATGCTGAATGGCCGCACCGATGAGCTGATGCGTGACCTGAAGGAGGAGATGCAGATCGCCTCGGAGGCTCTTGAATTTGAGAAGGCGGCTCGTATCCGCGACAGTCTCAAAGCGGTGGAGAAATACAGCAGGAAGATGAAGATGGTAGCTGATAAAAAGGTGGATCGCGACGTCTATGCACTTGCTGTCGATGAAGAGCTTACGGAAGCGTGCGGGGTGCTGTTTAAAATTCGGGAGGGAAAACTGATCGGTAAATTTCACCGCTTCCTGAAAAATATATCGCACCTCGAAGAGGGAGCGATGCTCCAGTCATTCATTGAAGATTATTATACGGGCCAGTTTGCCGGTGCCATACCAGACGAAGTGTATGTAAGTCACGAGCTTCCGGAGGAAGAACC
>JAWVZC010000065.1:0-14459 GCA_033722415.1 Balneolaceae bacterium
CAGGCAGTTATACGATCTTACACTCAGATTGAGATCCTCAATACTTGTTTTGAGCAGGTTGGTAATCCGCTGCTTTTCGGCGTCAACTTCTTCCTCTTCCTGGGTAAACGGCTCTTCTATTTTTTCCGTAATGAATTTCTCAATATGCTCACTCAGTATCTTGCCCGCGATGGTGAGGGCCTCCTTGGCGTTGATAGAGCCATCAGTCGTTACATTCATAATCAGCTTTTCGTAATCGGTACGCTGACCGACGCGAACGTTCTCCACATCATACTGTACCTGTTTTATCGGGGTATAGATGGCATCGATCGGAATCAGGTTCACATCATCCTCACTATCCACGTTCTGTTCTTCCGAGGGAACATAACCCCGGCCGCGTCCTACCCGCAATTCAATCTCCAGGTCGGCATCTTCGGCGCAGTGTGCAATAACCTGATCGGGATTCAGCACGTCGAAATCGGCAGTGGCATCGTCAATATCCTGTGCGGTAAAGACGCCTTCCCCGCTTTTGGAGATATGGATTACGCCGCTGTTCTGCTCTACTGACTTGAAACGAACTTCTTTCAGGTTCAGGATGATTTCGTACACATCCTCTTTTACCCCCTGAATACTGGAATATTCATGTTCCACACCGTTAATTTTAACGGCATTGATTGCTATACCGGGGAGGGATGAAAGCAGAATTCTCCGGAAAGAATTACCGATAGTTACGCCGAATCCGCGCTCCAGCGGCTGCAGAATAAATGTACCGAACGTGTCGCTGGATTCTTCAACTTCCAGGGCTTCAGGCATCTGAATGCTGTAGCTACTCATAATTACGTTACCTTAATTGTGTTCTGAATTACTTTGAATAAAGCTCAACGATAAGCTGCACATTGATATTTTCAGGAATCTCCTCGAGAGAGGGAAAATTTAAAAACTTACCGGATTTTGCTTTCTTGTCGATCTCCAGCCATTTGTACTTGCTGGTTGGGCTGTGAGCCAGGGACTCCTCGATAACTTCAAGATTACGTGACTTCGGACGCACGGACACCACATCACCAGGCTTCATCTGGTATGAGGGGATATTAACAACTTCCCCGTTCACTGCAATGTGCTTATGGCTAACAAGCTGTCGTGCCTGTCTGCGTGTCCTGGTCATTCCCAAACGATACACGGTGTTGTCGAGGCGGCTTTCGAGATATTGCAGCAGGATTTCACCTGTTACGCCATCTTTGGCATTCGCCTTTTCAAAGAGATTGGAAAACTGTTTTTCCAGCAGGCCGTAGGTATACTTGGCCTTTTGCTTCTCTTCAAGCTGAATGGCGTATTCCGATTTCCGTGAATATCGAGACCGGCCGTGTTCACCCGGCCCGTACGGTTTACGTTCCAGTGCCTTGCTCGGACCGAAAATCGGCTCGCGAAATCTACGTGCCTTTTTCTGTTTTGGACCTCTGTATCGTGCCATTTAGTGTCTTGTAAATTGATTTTGAATATTGAATGAAACCTGTTGCTGCCGTACCACTGCATAACATGTACGGAATGCACGGCAGATCATCCAAAATGGAAAATTGGAAATAACGAAAATTAAACTCTTCGTCGCTTTGGGGGGCGGCAACCGTTGTGTGGTATCGGAGTCCGGTCTTTGATGGTCGTTATTTCAAGACCGCTGGTAGCCAGTGCCCTTATGGCGGATTCCCGGCCGGAACCGGGTCCTTTCACAAATACCTCAACCCGGCGCAATCCCATTTCATAGGCGGCTGTAGCAGCCGTTTCTGCACTGAGCTGGGCGGCATATGGCGTATTCTTGCGAGACCCCTTGAATCCCTCCTTGCCGGCGGAAGACCATGAAAGAGCGTTACCGTCGGCATCGGTGACCGTTACAATAACATTATTGAAGGTGGCTTTTATAAACGCCATACCGTTTGGATCCGATACCTGCTTTTTCCTCTTTTTCTTGCCCGCTGAGGGTCGCTTTTTTCGTTTTGCCATGTCGTTCCTGAATTATACTGTTACTGCTTGGGAGCTTTCTTCTTACCGGCTACGGTACGTCGCTTCCCTTTTCGTGTTCGTGCATTCGTTTGGGTACGCTGGCCCCTTACGGGAAGCCCCTTGCGATGGCGGCTTCCGCGATAGGAACCAATTTCAATCAATCGGCGAATATTCTGGTTTACCTCGGTGCGCAGGGCACCTTCCACCTTATATTCGCTATCGATCTTCTTCCGCAGTTCAGCGACTTGTTCATCCGTCCAGTCCTTTACCTTGATATCGCTGTCGATATCAAGTTCATCCAGGATATCCTGCGCTGTTGAGCGTCCGATACCGTAGATATAGGTCAGACCGATGACGCCTCGCTTCTCCTTGGGTAGATCAATTCCAGCAATTCTTGCCATAGAACCTTACTCTCGTTTTATCCCTGTCGCTGTTTGTGACGGGGATTCTTCTTGTTAATGACATAAACGCGTCCGTTTCTACGAACAATCTTGTCGTCTGGACTTCGCTTTTTAACTGAGGACTTCGTTTTCATTGTATGAAGTTGGTTTTATTCGACTTCTACTTATAGCGATACGTAATACGACCTTTGGAAAGATCGTATGGTGACATCTCCACGGCGACGCGATCGCCGGGGAGAATCTTGATATAGTGCATTCTCATTTTACCGGAGACATGAGCCAAAATCTCATGCCCGTTGTCCAGTTCAACACGGAACTGGGCATTCGGCAAAGCTTCGATAATTTCTCCGTCCTGTTTAATCGGCTCTTCTTTAGCCATGAATACCTGCTGATATTCGATTTTTGGTTATCTCTCTAATATAATCAAATGTACTCAGAATTTCAGCCTTTCCTTCACGAACTACAATGTCGTGTTCATAGTGCGCTGCCAGGCTGCCGTCCGCGGTTTTTACCGTCCAGCCGTCGGCCTGGGTCTTCACCTTCCAGCCGCCCGCCGTAACCATCGGTTCAACGGCCAGCGTCATTCCGGATCGCAGTCGTTCCCCGCGCCCCGGTTTTCCAAAGTTTGGCACCGACGGATCCTCATGCATCGACTTACCGATACCGTGACCCACCAAATCGCGAACAACTCCGAAACCTTCCTTTTCACAATGAGTCTGCACGGCATTGGCAATATCGCCGATTTTATTGCCGTGTACGGCTTTTTCGATTCCCTTGTAGAGGGATTCGAGCGTTGTTCTCAACAATTTCAATGTGTTCTCATCGCAATCGCCCACCGCAAATGTGTATGCGTGGTCACCGTAAAATCCGTTCTTTTCCACGCCACAATCGATCGAAACAATGTCACCTTCCTGCAACGTGCGTTCATCGTCTGGGATTCCATGAACCACTTCATCGTTAATCGATGTACACAACGTGGCCGGGAACTCATTTCCCTTCGGTCCATACCCTTTGAACGCCGGGCGACCGTTATGTTTTATCAAAAAATCTTCAGCTACACGATCCAGCTTCCCGGTTGTAACACCGGGTTCAAGATGTTTGGCCACTTCAGCAAGTGTTCGTGAAACCAGCTGTGCGCTTTCACGCATCTTATCGATTTCCGACTCGCTCTTCAGGAATATCATCCCGTCCTGCGTCTTCCTTTGATTTTGCCGGATTTCATGAAGCCATCATAATGGCGCATCATCAGGTGGCTCTCAATCTGCTGCAGGGTATCGATGGCAACACCTACAATAATGAGCAGACTGGTACCGCCATAGAACATGGCAAATCCGGGAGTTACCCCCAGACGTGCTGCAAACGCGGGCATTATGGCAATGAACCCGAGAAATATAGCCCCGGGCAGTGTAACTTTCGTCAAAATATTATCGATAAACTCCACAGTCTGTTTCCCCGGTCGTACACCCGGTATAAACCCACCCTGCCGTTTCATGGTATCGGCCATCTCACGGGGGTTCACCGTTATCGCGGTGTAAAAGTAGGTGAAGAACACACAGATAATGAAAAATATGATGGAATACGTTATGCCCGTAAAGTCGGCCGACCAAGCCGTGAGCATCTGCACGGTGGCATTATTCGGGAAAAATGTCCCGATTGTACTGGGGATAAACATGATAGACTGAGCAAAAATAATCGGCATCACCCCGGCGGCGTTCACCTTCAGTGGCAGATACTGCGTGGTGCCTCCGTAAACCTTTCTGCCGACCACCCGCTTAGCATATTGCACCGGGATTTTTCGTACACCCTGTGTTAGCAGAACACAGAAGGCGATCACCAGCAATAGGGCTGCAATCTCGGCAATAAAGATAATCAGATTGCTTTTGGTCGTAAATTCGTTGATGAGGTTCGTCGGCAGGGCAGCAATGATACCGATCATAATAAGTATCGAAATACCATTACCGATACCGCGGTCGGAAATCCGTTCTCCCAGCCACATGACGAATGTAGTACCGGCCGTGAGTATGATCATTGAAGTCAGCACAAATGTAATGTTGCTCACAATGATTGCATCGGGAGATGTGGCCATAAGGTTGATAGAGAACCCGATCGACTGGACAAGCGTAATACCGACGGTTCCGTAGCGCGTCAACCTGTTGATTTTTCGTCGCCCCTCTTCTCCCTCGCGCTGCAGTTTTTGGAAGTAAGGTACCACCGCTCCCATCAGCTGAATGATAATGGCCGCCGTAATATAGGGCATAATACCGAGCGCAAACACACCCGCCCTGGCAAATGCTCCCCCCACGAACATATCAAAAAGTCCGAGCAGGCTGGAGGCATTGCCGGTCTGCTGGGTAAGTTGGGATGCATCGATACCCGGAAGTGTTACGTAACTTCCGATACGATACACCATGAGGATACCGAGTACATACAGAATGCGATCCCGGAGATCCTCTATTTTAAAGATGTTTCGGAAATTTTCAACAATACTCATTAGCTGCGGTGGCTGACGTGAATTAAATTAATTTTCAACGATAGTAACGGTACCGCCTGCCTCTTCGATCTTCTTTTGGGCGGATTTACTGGCGGCATGCACTTCAATATCGACCTTGGTCTCAATTTCACCGCGACCCAGCAGTTTTACCTGGTCCTGCTTGCCGATCACACCGATCGACCTGAGATCGTCGATGGTGACGGTTTGATCGAGTCGGCCCAGGCCGATGAACCCGTCCAACGTATCGACATTGAGCACTTCATATTCGGTGCGGAACGGACTGTTAAATCCCCATTTCGGCACTTTTCGCTGCAGCGGCATCTGGCCGCCTTCGAACCAAAACTTCTCCTTGTACCCACTGCGCGACTTTTGTCCGTTGTGGCCACGACCGACCGTATGGCCGCCGTGCCCGGATCCCTGGCCCCGGCCGATTCGCTTCTTTTTCTTCTTGTTGGGCTCTGGTGCTTTCAGATTACTTAAATCCATAAGACGTATCCGTTTAATCTCTTTTTCATTTATCCTTCAAATACCTTCTCCAGCGACACCCCCCGGCGCTGGGCTACCTCCACGGGATCAACCAGGCCCTTGAGGGCGTTATAGGTCGCCTTAACCATGTTATGCGGGTTGGAAGAACCGATGGACTTGGTCAAAATATTCTTGACACCGGCGATATCCAGCAGGGCTTTTACCGGTCCCCCCGCAATAACCCCGGTACCTTCCGAGGCCGGGCGCAGCAAAACTTCACCTGCTCCCTCTTTGCCGGTGATGGTGTGATAGATACTGCCGGTTCGGGTCATCGGAACCTTGATCAGGTTCTTTTTGGCATTGTCAAATCCCTTTTGGATGGCATCAGACACCTCATTGGCCTTACCCAAACCATGGCCAACCACGCCGTCCTTGTTTCCAACTACCACAATGGCGTTGAAACTGAAACGGCGTCCACCTTTAACTACTTTTGATACCCGATTAATATGAACCAGTTTCTCCTCAAGGTTCAGATTGGCCGGATTTATATTATGTCGTTTTTTAATCTTCTTTGGCATAATGTTGAATCGTTTTTAAAAGTCTAACCCTGCTTCTCGGGCGCCTTCGGCAAGTTCTTTGATGACGCCGTGAAACTTGTATCCGCTGCGATCAAATACAGCCTTGTTAATACCTTTTTCCGCGGCCAGCCTGGCCAGGTGCTCGCCGACACGTCTCGCCCCTTCCGACCTTGTCATGTCGCTGAGCTCTTCCTCCAGTTCTTCCGCATTCGTTGCAGATGCTGCAAGCGTATGGCCTGCCAAGTCATCAATCAACTGAGCATATACATGTTTATTGCTCTTGTATATGCTCAGCCGGGGGCGTTCAGCAGTTCCGCGAATCGTCGAGCGTATCCGTCGACGGATCTTATTTCTTCGTTCTGTTTTTCTGATATTCTTATCCATCGTTCAGTATCTATGCACCTTTTGCGGCCGATTTACCAGCTTTGCGACGTACCCACTCATCTTCATAACGCACGCCTTTGCCTTTGTAGGGCTCCGGCGGCCGCAGGGAACGAATCTTGGCTGAAACCTGGCCGACGAGTTCTTTATTAATTCCTGAAACTATTATAATCGGGTTTTTCTTCGACTTGGTATCCACTTCAATGTCGATTCCGTCGGGGGGAACAAAATAGATGGGATGGGAGAATCCCAGGTTCAGTTCCAGCACCCCGCCGTTGTAGGCGGCACGATATCCGACACCGATGATCTCAAGGCGTTTCTGGTACCCTTCCGTAACGCCGGTGATAATGTTGGCGATTAGAGAACGGTAAAGCCCGTGCAACGAGCGTATCTGCTTCTCCTCGGAATTACGGCTCAGGACAATCTCTCCGTCCTGTTTTTCAACCGTAATACTGGGATCGACCCTTACGGAATCGCTCCCTTTCTCGCCCTTGATCGTGACGACGTTGTCAGCATCAATGCTGAATTCAATATTATCTTTTAAAGGAATCGGTTGCTGTCCGATACGTGACATAACGCTTCAATCTTTTAAATTAGTAAACTGAGCAGAGAACTTCGCCGCCCACGTGCAGTTTGCGTGCTTCCTTGTCGGTCATCACCCCGCGGGAGGTCGACAATATCACAATACCCAGTCCATTAAGGGAACGGGGAATACTGTCGGCATCCGTATATTCACGTAGACCCGGTTTCGAGATACGTTTCATGTTCTTGATAACCGGTTGACCGTACGGGTCATACTTCAGGAACAGCCGCAATAGTCCCTGTTTACCGTCATCGATGTTGATATATCGCTGGATATATCCTTTATCCAAAAGAATTTTAGTGATGGCACGCTTCAGTTTGGATGCGGGGATGTCTACGCGACGGTGCCCGGCCTGCTGAGCGTTGCGAATACGTGCTAGATAATCTGTTACTGGATCAGACATATATTTCTGGAATTACTGTGTTACCAACTTGCCTTTCGTACACCCGGTATCTTACCGTCGAGGGCCAATTCACGAAATTTAATTCGCGAGATCCCATATTTGCGGATAAATCCGCGGGAGCGGCCCGTCAAACTGCATCGGTTATTTTGCCGGGTCGGACTGGAGTTCCTGGGAAGTTTCTGAAGCTCTTCCCATTTTCCCTCCTCTTTCAGTTTTTCGCGCTTGTCCTTGTACTTCTCGTACATCTCTTTCCGCTTCTTATTGCGGGCTATCCAAGCTTTCTTAGCCATAATTGTAAGCTGAGTTTAGATTTAATTTCGTTTAACAAACGGCATTCCGAACCCTTTGAGCAGGGCGTAGGCCTCTTCATCGGTTTCAGCGGTCGTCACAAACGTGATATCCAGACCGTGAATCTTGTCCACATTATCGGTATCGATCTCTGGAAAAATCGTATGTTCCTTGATTCCCAGCGTGTAGTTACCCCGCCCGTCAAAACTTTTGTCGGGAATACCCTGGAAATCGCGGGTTCTGGGCAGCGCAAGGTTGATCAGCCGATCGAGAAATTCATACATGATTCGTTTTCTCAACGTTACCTTGCAGCCGATCGGCATGCCCTGCCGCAGCTTGAAATTGGAGATCGACTTTTTGGATCGCGTTTTGATGGGGTGCTGCCCGGTAATCTTCGCTACATTATCTGCAACGGTGTCGAGTACCTTTTCATTCTCCACGGCATCTCCCACACCGGAATTTACCACGATCTTGCTCAATTTGGGTACAGCCATCACATTGTCGTACCCGAAATCATCCATCAGCTGCGGAATGATCTCTTCTTTGTATAGTGTATGTAATCTTGCTTCTGCCATTACGTCCTTACGCTCTTAGTTGTCTATGATTTCACCACTGGATTTCGCATAACGCACCCATCGGCCGCCTCCATCTTCCTCAATACGCTTTCGGCCGATCCGGGTGGGTTCCCCGGTATTCGGGTCGATCACCATTACGTTGGAAACGTGAATGGGAGCTTCGCGTTCAATACGCCCACCCTGTGGATTTTGCTGACTGGGTTTGTCATGATGAACACGCATGTTGATGCCCTCGACCAATACCCGGTATTTTTTCGGGAACACCGCAAGTACGCGTCCTTCTCTACCCTTGTCGTTACCGGCGATTACCTTGACTTCATCGCCTTTTTTGACATGTAATTTCTTCTTTCTAGGCATAATTGAATCGATTTTAAAGTACTTCAGGAGCAAGTGAAACGATACGCATGAAATTGCGTTCACGCAGTTCGCGGGCTACCGGTCCGAATATCCGGGTGCCCACCGGTTCTCGTTCCTTGTTGATAATTACTGCGGCATTTTCATCAAACCGGATATAGCTGCCGTCGCGGCGCCGAAGTTCTTTTTTGGTGCGAACCACCACCGCGGTTACTACTTCCCCCTTTTTCACATTGCCGCCGGGGATCGCTGTTTTCACCGAACAAGAAATCAGATCACCAACCCTGGCATACCGCTTGCGGGAATCGCCCAGCACTTTAATACACTGTAATTTGCGGGCGCCACTGTTGTCGGCTACGTTTAATTTTGATTGTATCTGTACCATTGTTGCTTCCTAAAATAGTTTTGCTGATTACGCAGGTCACTGTTACTGCAGAGATACCGGTGCTGAAACAGAAAACAGGGTTCCAGTCCCGATGACTCGGCCTGGGCTATTTGGCTCGTTCCAGTATTTTAACCAGGCGCCAGGTTTTACGCTTCGACAGCGGACGTGTGGACATGATATGTACCTTGTCGCCCACTTTGGCGTCATTTTTTTCATCATGGGCCATATATTTCGTCGTTTTGGTGATAAACTTCCCGTAGATGGGATGTTTCACCTGACGATCAACGGCAACGGTAATACTTTTGTCCATACTGTCGCTAACAACACGACCGGTTCGTTCTCTACGTTGTGCTCGTTCAGTTTTTGCCATAACTCTTACCTTACTCAGTATCTTCCGACTCTTCTGATCGGGATTCTTCATTTTCCATTTCGGTGATGACCGTTTTAAGTCGTGCAATTTCGCGTTTGGTCATCTTAATACGTGCCGGATTTTCGATCTGCCCTGCCACGGCCTGGTTGAACTGCATATCTTTCAGGGCCTCCTGCTCATCCTTGAGACGAGCTTTCAGTTCCGCCACGGTTAATTCTCTCATTTCGTGTGCTTTCATGCTCAACAGATACCTTTTAATTACGGTCCGTCGTAGTCCCGACGAACAATAAATTTCGTTTTAATGGGAAGTTTGTGGGAAGCTCTTCGGAAAGCCTCTCGGGCCCGGGCTTCTGATACTCCGGTAATCTCAAACAGGATTCTGCCCGGTTTTACCACGGCCACATATTTTTCAACGGCCCCTTTACCTTTACCCATACGGGTTTCAGCCGGCTGGGCGGTTTTGGGCATATCCGGGAAGATTCGAATCCAGGTTTGACCATCGCGCTGCAGTGTTCGGGCGATGGTAATCCGGCACGATTCAATCTGCCGGGATGTAATATATTTCGCCTCCAGCGCTTTAAGACCGAAATCTCCAAAAGCCAGTGTATGACCGCGCTGTGCGGTGCCTTTCAGGCTTCTTCGGTGCTGCCGGCGGCGGCGTACCTGTTTTGGTTCTAACATGGCGTTGTTGTCTGATCAATTCCTAGTTATTGCTTCTGCTTCTGCGTCGGGAGCGACGGGAGCGACGCTTGCCGCCTCCACGTCGTGAGCGAGACTGCTGGTCCTGCTGCTCATGGGCATCACCCGGGGTAAGTTCAATATCTCCCAGTATTTCGCCCTTAAAGATCCACACGGTAACTCCTATTGAGCCATAGATGGTATTGGCGGTGGCTTTGTGGTAATCGATGTCTGCACGTAATGTGTGCAAGGGAATACGTCCTTCTTTGTACTGTTCGGTGCGTGCCATTTCCGCACCACCGAGCCGGCCTGCACAACGGATCTTAATTCCTTCCGCGCCCATCCTCATGGCTGAAGAAATTGCTGTTTTCATCGCCCTTCGGAACGAGATCCGTGCCTCCAGCTGCTGGGCAATATTCTGGGCCACCAGGCTGGCATCCGTCTCCGGACGTTTAATTTCACTGACGTTGATCTGAACTTCTTTGTTGGTGATAGCTTTGAGCTCCTCACGCAACAGTTCAATCTGTTCACCGCCCTTACCAATAATAACGCCGGGCCGACTGGTTTTAAGCGTCAGCAGTATCCGCTTCGGTGTCCGCTCGATAATAACGCGGGAGAGCCCCCCGTTCCGCAAACGCGTATGAAGGTACTCACGCAGTTTCGTGTCTTCATAAAGTATTTCCGGCTCATTTTCCTCGGAGTACCAGTTGGAATCCCAACCGCGAATGATACCGAGCCGCAAGCCTACTGGATGTGTTTTTTGTCCCAAGATATTACCTGTTTTTTGTCACAAAAACACCAAAGCATCATGTGTCTGAGTTTTTGTGCGTTCTAAAGCTTTAGTGTGTTTGTGCTTTAGTCGTTAAAAGTTAATTCCTTATATCAGTTCTTCCTGTTTCTGTGCCACAACAACGGTTATGTGGGTCATACGTTTGCGAATCTGGTGCGCACGTCCCATGGGGGCCGGTTGTATCCGTTTCAATGTGGGCCCCTCATCCGCATAAATTTCCTTGATATAGAGTTCATTGTTTTCAGGACGAATCTCCTGAAATTTATCACGTGCATTGGCCGCCGCCGATTTAATCACCTTAGCTACATCGGCAGCAGCGGCCTTTTTCACAAATTCCAGCTTCTTTAGTGCCTTGGCCACATTTTCACCCCGTACGGAATCAATGACCAACCGTACTTTCCTGGGAGACCGGCGCAGGTATTTCTGCACCGCACGCGCTTCAATTGCTGTTTCTTCTGCCATTGTTCAAATCCTATCGTTTTACTGCTTTTTCTGCTTTTTTGACGGGGTGCCCGCGGAATGTGCGGGTTGGAGCAAATTCCCCGAGCTTGTGTCCGACCATGTTGTCGGAGACGTAAACGGGGATAAACTGCTTCCCGTTGTGAACGGCGAATGTCAGTCCCACGAAGTCCGGCGTTATCATTGAACTCCGCGACCAGGTCTTAATGACCTTCTTCTTGCCGCTCTTGTTCATTTCATCAACTTTACGTTGAAGCTTATAGTAAACGTATGGTCCTTTGCGTAGTGATCTGGGCATAATTCAATTATGATCTCTTGTTCTTGGATTTCTTGCGGCTACGCACTATGTAGCGGTCGGAAAGCTTTCGTCGTTTCCTCGTTTTCTTGCCCTTCGATGACTGTCCCCAGGGAGACCGCGGGTGTCCGCCGGAAGCCTTGCCTTCCCCACCGCCCATGGGGTGATCAATCGGGTTCATGGCTACCCCCCTGGTATGCGGTCGTTTCCCTTTCCAGCGATTCCGGCCCGCCTTGCCCAGCGTAGCATTGAAATGATCTGGGTTGCTGGTGGAACCGACCGTGGCCATACACTTGCCAAGTATCATCCGAACTTCACCGGATGGCAGCTTGACGGTTACATATCGATCGCTTTTGGCCACCAGTTGCGACTGGGTGCCGGCACTGCGGCACAACTGTCCGCCCTGTCCGGGATGCAATTCAATGTTGTAGATAAACGTACCGGGCGGCATGTTCATCATCGGCAGCGCATTTCCAACATCCGGCTCTACATTTTCACCGCTTATGACGGTCTGTCCGACTTCAAGATTTTGCGGGGCGATAATGTACCGTTTTTCCCCGTCGGCATAGGCAAGCAGTGCTATTCTGGCTGAACGATTCGGATCATACTCAATCGTCTGCACTTTAGCCGGAATGTCAAACTTGTCGCGTTTGAAATCGATCAGGCGGTAACGGCGCTTGTGACCTCCGCCCCGGTGACGAACCGTCATTCGCCCCTGCTTGTTGCGGCCACCGCTCTGCTTCTTGCCTTTAACCAGGCGTTTTACCTGGGGCTTGCTGACCGTAATATCATCAAATACAGGGGCCAGCCTGTGCCGGGAACTTGGTGTATTGGGTTTTATCTTCTTGTTAGGCATTGGTACTTGCTGTCTTAAATTTCACTGAAAAAGTCTATTTCACCCTCTTTCAAGGTCACAATCGCTTTTTTCCAAACTTTTGACCGTCCCTGAACATACCCACTTCGGGTGAATCGTCCTTTCGGTTTGGAAGGCATGATCATGGTGTTGACCTTGCCGACCTTCACTTCGGGATAACGCTCTTCGACGGCACGTTTTATGTCACTTTTGGAAGCGTACTTATCGACCACGAAGGCGTATTTACCCTCAAACTGATCTTTCGTTGATTTTTCGGTTATGTACGGTTTCTTCAATACGTCGTTCATTCTGCAGCCTCCTCAGTGGTTGTGGGTTCTACCGATTCCTGCAGCAAATCCACTGCACTTTTCTGAATTAACAACACGTCAGCATACAGTATCTGGTACGTGGTCGGTTTGTTGGCCTCCAACACGTTAACATCCGGAATATTGCGGGCAGATTTTAAGAGGTTCACATCGGGCTCCGGGATGAGTATCAGCACCTTTTGATCTTCTATCCCGAGGGCCGACAGAATATCGGCCACTGCCCGTGTCTTTGGGTCCTCAAGCTCGATATCCTCGATAATTCGAATCCCATCATTTTCAGCCTTGAGCGAAAGTGCGGACTTGCGAGCCAGCCGGCGCATTTTCTTAGGCAGGTTTATTTTGTAATCCCTCGGTTTGGGACCAAATACCGTGCCACCCCCCTTCAGAAGAGGAGACCGGATGGAACCGCGACGTGCCATCCCCGTGCCTTTCTGCCGGTATGCCTTTCGACCCCCGCCGCGAACTTCACTGCGCTCTTTGGTCTTGGAGGTACCCTGCCGCTGGTGAGCCTGGTAACGGCGTACGTCTTCATAAATCACCGTTTCGTTGGGTTCTATCGCAAAGATAGAATCACGGAGATCGACCTCACCGCCGCCTTCCTGACCATCTAAACTGTAAATTGGTAATTTCATTTCGTCGATCTGTCAACTATCGGTTATAAATTTCAACAATTCGGCCATTGGGACCGGGTACCGACCCGGTGACCATAATCATGTTCGATTCCGGCAGAATCTTGGCTACTGTCAAATTCTTGATTTTGGTTCGGTTGTTACCAGAACGTCCTGCCATCTTTATTCCTTTGAACACCCGGGCCGGGTCAGACGCCTGACCGATCGATCCGGGGTGACGCTGCCGGTCGTGCTGTCCGTGTGTTGCCTCACCCACTCCGGAAAAGCCGTGGCGTTTTACGACCCCGGTGAACCCGCGTCCTTTGGAAACTCCGACAACATCCACGCTGTCACCAATCGTGAATACATCTTCGATGGCAAGTTCATTTCCAAGTTCAAGGCCGTCCGTATCAAACCCTTTAAATTCCTTTACATATTTTTTGGGTGTGGTGCCGGCTTTCTCAAAATGACCCTGTAGCTGCTGACTGACACTTTTGGGTTTTTTGTCAAACGCAGCCAGCTGGACGGCCTGGTAGCCGTCATTCTCCACGGTCTTGATCTGGGTTACCACACAGGGCTCCACCTCAATGACGGTCACGGCAAAATTCCTGCCGCGTTCGTCATACATATTGGTCATACCCACTTTTTTACCTATTAAACCACTCATTGTGCTATCTGTCTAGGCGTTTACACTTTAATTTCAACATCCACACCGGAGGGTAGCTCCAGTTTCATCAATGCATCAACGGTCTGGGAACCGGTGGAAAGAATATCGATCAACCGTTTGTGCGAACGATACTCAAACTGTTCACGTGACTTTTTGTTCACGTGTACAGATCGATTGACGGTTATGATATTCTTTTTCGTAGGCAGCGGAATCGGACCCGATACCACCGCTCCGGTTGACTTTACGGTCTGGATAATTTTTTCTGCCGATTTATCGATCAGGTTGTGATCGTACGACTTGAGCTTTATTCTTATTTTCTGTTGTGTTGCCACAGTAATATAGTTTCTTATTCATCAGTCGGGCTGTCACCGTTTGGGATGACAGCCCGGCAATGTTCTTATTCAATAATTTCGCTGACGACGCCGGCGCCGACGGTGCGTCCGCCTTCGCGTATCGCAAACCGCAGCCCCTCTTCCATCGCTACCGGCTGGATCAGGGTCACCTCCATCGTCACGTTGTCTCCCGGCATCACCATCTC
>JAWVZC010000066.1:0-14458 GCA_033722415.1 Balneolaceae bacterium
AAGTGGATCGGGTCCATGCCCAGCTCGGTGACAATCGGCAGAAATATCGGGGTAAAGATCAGCACGGCCGGGGTAATGTCCATGAACATCCCCACCACCAGCAGTATCATGTTGATCAGCAGGAGTATCACAACGGGATTGTCGCTTAATCCCAGCAGCGAAGAGCTGATCGCCTGCGGAATGCTTTCGAACGACATCACCCACGACATACTGACCGAGGTGGCGATAAGCAGCATTACGATGGAGGTGGTGCCGACAGCATTCATCAGCACGTCGGGCAGATCTTTTACGGTAATCTCCCGGTAGTAAAACGCCAGCACCAGGGTGTAGACTACGGCGATGGCCGCTGCCTCGGTTGCGGTGAAGATTCCTGCCACAATACCGCCGATGACCACCACCAGCAGGAAGAGACTGGGGAAGGCATCCCCAAAACTGCGAACCAGCTCACCCATGGAGCCTCGCTCCCCTACCGGAAAATCCTGGTATAGGGTCCAGACAGCCGCGACTGCCATCAGCGAAAGCCCGATCAGGATACCGGGCAGGTACCCGGCGATAAAGAGGGCGGCGATGGAGGTCCCTCCGCTGGCAAGAGAGTAGACGATGAGAATGTTGGAAGGGGGGATGATCAGCCCGGTGGTGGAGGCCGTGACGTTGATGGCGGCCCCGAACTCCCTGGAGTAACCCTCTTTCTCCATGCGCGGGCCGAGAATACTGCCGATGGCGGAAGCCGCAGCCACCGAGGAACCGGCGATGGCCCCGAACAGCATGGCGGCTACCACGTTAATATGTGCCAGTCCACCCGGCAGGGCCCCGACGACGTTTTTGGCAAAAGCGATCAGTCTCGTCGCTATACCCCCCTTGTTCATCAGCTGGCCGGCCAGTATGAAAAACGGGATCGCCAGCAGGGTAAAGCTGTCGAGGCTGGTAACAAAACGCTGGGCCATGGTGGTGAACGCGGTAATCGATTCAATGCTCAGCAGGATCGTCAACACGCTTGAAATCCCCAGCGTCCACGCCACCGGTACCCCGATCCCCAGCAGCACGACGAAACTTATCACCAGAACTAAGACTTCATATACTTCCATAAGATCCTGTTTTTTAAGACTGTTTGGCTGGTTGTTTCGCAAGTAGTCGCCTGATATCCGATACCTTGTAATAGAGAATAAGCAAACCGCTGATGGGACCGATTAGGTAGACATACGCGATCGGTATCTGCAGCGTGGCGGTCGTCTGCTGGTAGATATAGGTGTAATAAACCAGCATGCTGCCTCCGACGATCAAAACAGCAGTGACGAAAGCAATGATGATGAGGTAAATAAATATATTCAGCCGCACCCTGTTTTTGGGACTCAGCCGTTCAGAGAGCACATCGATCGCCAGGTGCATATGCTGGCCTGAGGCATAGGCCGCTCCCAGCAGGCTGACCCAGATCAGTAAAAAACGGGCGGTTTCATCGGTAAACGTACTGGGAGATCCCAGCACATATCGGGTAAACACCTGCCAAACCACATCGATGACCAGCAGGCCCATTAAAAAGACGAGTACGTATCTGGTTACGGTATCGACGGTGTTTCTCACAGTTTTTTGATGGTCTGTCAGTTATTGAATTTCCACTTGCTGTATGCGTTCCACCCACTTGTAAACATCGGGATTCTCTTCCCGGAAACGGTTGTAGATCGGCTGGACGGCCTCGCGAAACGGTTTTTTATCGGGACGTATAATCTCGACCCCCGCCTCTTTTACGATGTTCATCGCTTCCTCGACGGCCTGGTCCCACAATACCTCCTGCCGCTGTACCGATTCATCCACCGCCTGGCTGAGCCACTGTTTCTGCTGCTCGGTCAGGTCAAGCCATACGTTGGTACTGATCAGCAAGAAGTCCGGGACAGCAGAATGTTCGTTCAGCGAGTAATAGTTGCAGACTTCATAGTGACGTGCCGTGTGAAAGCTAGGCGGGTTATTTTCCGCCCCGTCCACTACACCGCCCTGTAATGCCGTGTAGAGTTCGCCGTAAGAGAGCGGGGTTGGCGAGGCCCCGACGGCTGCCACTGTCTGGATCGCCATCTGGCTTTCCTGCACCCTGATTTTCAATCCTTCGAGATCGGCCGGTTCGCGGACCGGGGTATCGACCGTGTAGAAGCTGCGAAAACCGGCGTCGTAGTAAGCCAGGCCTTTCAGACCGTAGGCCGCCCCCTCCTCGAGCAGCTGTTCACCGATCGGTCCCTTGTGTACCGCATCCATATGCTCTTCATTCCGAAACAGGTAGGGCAGGCTGAACACTTTGATCTCCGGGACGATGTTCTCCAGGTTCGCGCCGGATACCTTGGTCATCGCCACGCTGCCGATCTGCACCAGCTCCAGCAGTTCCCGTTCCGACCCCAGCTGCTGATTGGGATACATTTCGATTCGCATCCTGCCGTCGGAGATCTCCTCCAGCCGCTCGGCCATGTAATTCATCGCCTTGGTCACCGGGTGTTCCAGGTGCATGGCATGGGCCATGATGAGGGTTTTAGTATTGCCGGAAGAGTCGCTCTCCGACTTGCTACAACCTGCGATTGAGAGTAATATAGTACTGAGGAAAAGTAACGCTGTGCGCCGTATATAAACCGTTGGTGTCATAGATGTACCCTGTTCATTCAGCTAATTGAAAAACGAATCTGTAACCATCCACGGAATTTGTTCAATCGATTTCACAGGTAAAACAGTGAAAATGATATATTCTAAAACATAAACTTGCAAATTAGTATTTGGAACATGTGGCGAATGTTGGCTATTCAGATAACAAGGGAGGGATATTCCTATTCGGAACAGGAAAAAAAATTGAACTTATGAACCTCGATTTGAGGAACCCCGTACGATCAGCTTGGGTTTCAGCATCGTTTTTCGGGGCGTAAATTGTGGATCTTTGCCGTCGGCCTGTTCAAGGAACAACCGGGCAGCGAGGTTGCCCATTCGCTTGGTATGCTGATCTACAGTGGAAAGACCCGGCTCGATAAATGAACCGGAAACATCATTGCTGTATCCTACTACCGCGATATCATCGGGTATTTTAATGCCGTGTTCTTTAAGCACCTGCATCGCACCCAGTGCGGCAAAGTCACTCGCGGAGAAAATTCCGTCCGGACGTTTGGGCATTTCCAGGATAGTTCGCGCAAATTGCCTTCCAACGTCCAGCACCTGTTCCATGGGCTGGATAAGATCCTCTTCAAAGATAAGCGAATCATCCGGTGTCAGCCCGTGATCCTGCAGGGCGTCCCGGAACCCGGTTAGGCGGTTTCTGTAGATATTCATATGCTGTTCCCCCGCAAAATGCACGATCGATCGGCAGCCCTGCTCAATCAGATGTGAAACGGCAGTGCAGGAGCCGCGATAATCATCAGAAACGACGGCATTAACGTCCAGTGATTCGCTGACGCGGTCATAAAGGATAAGCGGTATTTCCTGTTCGATGATCTTTTCAAAATGCTCATATTTGGTTGTCTCTTTGGCTACAGATGCAATTATACCATCGACCTGTATTTTCAGTAATGCTTCCAGGTTCTGTTTTTCTTTTTCAGACTGGTCATTTGACTGGCAAATGATAAGATTATAGCCCTGGTTGCTGACCACCTCCTCTATCCCCCGTATCACGGATGCGAAAAAGCTGCGATCCGCAGTAGGTACCAGAGCTCCGATGATGTTACTTTTTCCCTTGCGTAGTGCCGCTGCAATATTATTCGGCTGATAATCGAGCTTCTCGGCCATTTCACGGACTGCTTGTTTTGTCGCGTTGCTAATCCGGGGATGATTGCTGAGGGCCCTGGAAACAGTGGAAGCCGTTACATCCAGTTCTCTGGCAATATCGATGATTGTCGTTTTTTTCTTCTTCATAATGAATACCGAATACGTAAAATGAGTTTCGGTTCTCGTCTCTGGTTAACCGTAATCGCCGATGGTTTTATACAGTGGGATGATTCGGGCGGATGAAGCAGTCGTGGATTATCGGCACCCGCTCGAATCGAGTGTTATCTGAAATTGATACTAATTTGCATAAGTAGAATCGGAATATGTCAGGCGTATTACGGACAAGACTATGCTCGGATAAAATTTTTCACAAAAATATAAATGTCTGGGAAAAAATAAATTTCAACCGCAATACCCGGTATTCAGGTGGAAAGAATTGACATAGTTTTCAAAGTTTGTAATTTAAAACCGGACGTGCAAACGTTTTCGTATATAGTGTGTGATAAAAACTCCAAATTAAAATGCGTTTAGCGGTTAGATTAGATGGCAACAAACCAGGGAATGCCCTCTGCGGCATCCCGGACCCCGATCCGGGATCTCGAGGTGGCACTGAGCGTTGATCTGTTGCATACTGAGATCAACGGCAGAGACCTTGCGAGATCCTGAAACAAGTTCAGAATGACATAAAGGCTACTTCTTAACCGCTAAACACGAAAAAAAATACGGGGAGATAAATGGGGATTGTGAACCTTTAAACAGTTCTTCGTTTATCGCCGAATGCATTCTGTAGTTGAACAACAGGTCTGAAAACATCTGAATTACCATTTTTTGATTTAACGTGCACAAGATGGAATTACTGCAAACAGTCGCATCCGCATTACTGTTACTACTGCTGTCAGTCTCGTCGATAGCTGAAGCCCAAAGCCGGGAAATTGCACAGTTCACCGTCCATGCCGGCGACGAGGATCGCCATAATACGCCGGTCAGCGCATCGCTCGAGGGCATTCCGCTGGGCCTGCAAACCGGCCAGCAGCTACAGCTATACGAAGTAGTGAACGGCGAGCTACAACCCGTGGCTTCCCAGCTTGATGCGGATGGATTTGACAAAAAACTCCGCTGGGTTCTGAGTGGAGAAACGCCGGCGGGCGCCAAACGAAATTACCTGCTGAAACGAGAACCGGAACCGGAGAACCAGGAAGATACAACCAGCGCCGTATATTTTACGGACGACGGTCAGTCACTCACCCTGATGGTGAATGATAAAAAGGTACTCAGCTACCGGTATGCCACAATGCCCGCGCCGGAAGGGGTCTCCGACCTGTATCAGCGCAGCGGTTATATTCACCCGCTTTGGACGCCGGAGGGAGAAGTTCTCACCCGCATTCAGCCCTCGGATCACTACCACCACTACGGCATCTGGAACCCATGGACCAAAACGAATTTTGAAGGACGCGAGATCGACTTCTGGAATCTTGGCGACGGGGAGGGCACCGTGCGCCACAAGAATCTGCCGAAGATAGAAGAAGGTGATGTGTATGGCGGATTTGAAGCCCTGCTCAATCACGTGGATCTCACCGCCCCATCCCCGAATGGCGAGAAGGTGGCGCTAAACGAAAAGTGGGAAGTTAAAGTCTGGAACGTTGACCCGGAAAACGAGATCTGGCTGATCGATTTTGTCTCTACCCTGAATCCCGCTTCGGAGTCTCCGTTGACGATCAAGGCCTATCGCTACCAGGGCTTCAGCCTGCGGGCCACTCCCAAATGGAATGATGATACGGCCACGCTGTTGACCTCGCGCGGGTACGACAAGAGCAACGGCAACGGAACGAGGGCGCGGTGGACCGATATCAACGGTGTCTCGAGGGTCGGTAAGTCCGGCATCCTGTTTATGACGCACCCGGGGAACCACAACTTCCCGGAACAGCTGCGCATCTGGCCGGTGGGAGCCAACGGGGGTGAGGAGAATGTCTACTTTAACTTTAATCCGGCACAGGAACAGGACTGGCACCTGAAACCCGGGGAGTCACACAGCCTGAAATATCGCATGATGGTGTATGACGGCCGGATCGATTCGCTCAAAGCGGAGGAGTACTGGCAGGATTTTGGCAATCCGCCGAGAGTGGAGGTTACAAAGAGCGCCCTTGCGGGCAGCCGAATCCTGGTCTACACGAGAAACGGCGAAGGCTATGTGCATGATAACATTCCCAACAGTATTGAGGCGATCAAAAACCTGGGCAAAAAATATAACTTCACCGTTGACGCCTCGGAGGATCCCGCAGATTTTACGGAAGAGAACCTGAAAAAGTATGACGCGCTGGTATTCTCCAATACGAACAACGACATTTTCGAAACCGAATTGCAACATCTGGCACTGCAGGATTACATGCAAAACGGCGGCAGTTTTGTGGGAATTCACTCCGCTTCCGGTTCGGAGCGCGACTGGCCCTGGTTCTGGAGCCTGGTCGGCGGTACGTTTCACCGGCACGCACCGTTCCAGGAATTTACGGTCGATGTGACCGACAAAACACACGCTTCCACCACTCATTTGCCGGATAACTGGGTACGCGAGGATGAATGCTATTACCTGAAGCAGCTGAATCCCAATGTAAATGTACTGCTGCATGCAGACATGACCACTGTTGAGGATAAGGAGAAGAGTAAGTATCCGGGGGATGTCTTCGGCGAGAAGTTCCCGTTAGCTTGGCACCATGAATTTGAAGGCGGCCGATCCTGGTACACTGCGCTGGGTCATAGTGTGGAAGATTATGACGACCCGGTTTTTGTTCGGCACATCCTCGGTGGCATTGAATGGGCTGTTTCAGGTGGATCGCTTTAACGAATTACAAAATATAAACTAACACAGGGATAAAAGATATGGCTAAGAAAAACAACGACCGCAGTAACAAGATGTCTCGGCGCGAATATTTGAAAACATCGGCCCTGGGCATGGGGGGGGTCTTCTTTGCTCCCTCTATAGTTCCGTCTTCCGTACTTGGCCCGAATCCGCCCAGCGACAAAATCAATGTCGGGCAGATTGGCTGTGGACGCATCGCCCGCGGCCATGACTTGCCGGAGACCATGAAATATGATGTCTCCCGGGTGGTGGCCGCCGCTGATGTGGATATAGCCCGTGCCCGTGAGTGTAAAGATCTTATTGAGAAATGGTATGCCCAAGAGAAGGGCAAGAAAAATTATGTAGATATCGAGGTATACCAAGACTACCGCGAGATGCTGACCGATCCTTCCATCGATGCGGTTATCATCAGCACGCCCGACCACTGGCATGCACAACCGGCCATAGAGGCCGCCATGGCAGGCAAGGATATCTACCTGCAGAAACCTGCTTCCCTCACCCTTGAAGAAGGTCGTGCTATGAGTGATATCATCCACAGGACAGGCACGGTGTTCCAGGTCGGGAGCCAGCAGCGATCGGTGAATCCCTGGCCGCAGTTTAAACGCGCCTGTGAGCTGGTTCGCAATGGCCGTATTGGTGAGCTTCAAAAAGTGGAAGTGGGACTGCCCGGCGATCCCTCCGGCGGCGACCACACACCCAAGCCGGTGCCCGAAAGCCTGGACTACGACATGTGGCTCGGCCGCACACCGGATCTGCCGTACACCGAGCAGCGCGTGCATCCCGAAGAGGGCTATTCCCGGCCCGGCTGGCTGCGCATCGAGCATTACAGCGCCGGCATGATCACCGGGTGGGGTGCCCACCACATCGACACGGCACATTGGGGCATGGGCACCGAATATACCGGCCCGGTAGAAATAGAAGCGACTGCCGAATTTCCCGATGAGGATCCTAATTACAACGGACTCTGGGATGTGCACGGCAACTTCCAGGTGACCGCCAGGTATGGTAACGGCGTTACCATGACCGTGGGCGGTGACAACAAGCAGGGGGTCCGTTTCGAGGGCTCCGAAGGGTGGATCTATGTATCGCGGGGTAATGTAGGGGTGACGGCCAGTGATCCGGTCAGCGAAACGAAGCCAACGGATTCTTTCCAGGCCAGCGATCCCGGGATTTTGCAGTCTGAAATTGGGGAAGATGAAATTCACCTCTATGAGAGTAAAGAGCAGCACGGCAACTGGCTGCAATGCATCAAAAGCCGGGAGCTGACCGTGGCACCGGCCGAAGTGGCACACCGATCCTGCAGCGCCTGCCTGATTTACCACATTGCCATGCAGCTTCCGCGCAAGCTGTACTGGGATCCGATCAACGAGCGCTTCAAAAACGACGATGAAGCCAACTCTATGCTATTACGTCCGCAGCGTGCACCCTGGGGATTTAAGCATATAGACGGACTCGAAATCTAATACCCTGATTTCGGTGAGGGGCACATTTTCAGGGGCCTCTCTTTTACCCCGCGATGTTCAGATAAATCAGATATATTCAAATCCTGCAACGGGCATTCAAACTAGATTTAATAAAAGTGATAGATATTCGATTGTACCGATCTCTGGTTGTTGTTCTGTTTTCGATAATGTTGTTTTCCTGCACGGCACCTGAGTCGGGCGATACTTCCAGTACGGCCAACCAGTTTACCGGCGCCGATAGTGAGGTGACCCTGATGACGGTTGATCCCGGCCACTTCCACGCCTCGCTTGTTCAGAAATACAGCTACGACCAGGTGGACTCGGTGGCGTATGTATATGCACCCGAGGGATCCGACGGCCTGCAGCGGCACCTCGACCGCATCCAGCTGTATAACACCCGCGAAGAAGATCCCACAAACTGGGTGGAACGCGTCTATACCGGCCCCGATTTTTTTGAGCAGATGATTGAGGAGCAGCCCGGCAATGTGGTTGTCTTGGCCGGAAACAACGCCAGGAAAACAAGCTACATCAAACGTTCGGTGGATGCGGGCCTGAACGTGCTGTCCGACAAGCCGATGGTGATCGAGCCGGATAAATTTTCGATGCTGAAAGCTGCCCTGATTCAAGCTCAGGACAAGGGGGTACTGGTCTATGATATTATGACCGAACGGTTTGAAATCACCACCATTCTGCAGCGCATGCTGTCGCGAAATTCAGATGTGTTCGGGACGATCGTGGAGGGAACCCCTGAAAATCCCGCGATTACCAAAGTGAGTGTACATCACTTTTTTAAATATGTTTCCGGGCAACCGCTTACGCGTCCGGGCTGGTTCTTTGATGTGGATCAGCAGGGCGAAGCCATTGTGGATGTTTCAACCCACCTGGTGGATATGATTCTCTGGGAAACATTTCCCGGCGAAGGCATTGACACTACCGAAGTGCAGGTCGTACAGGCCGACCGATGGGCCACGGAAATGACGCCTGACCAGTTTCAAAAAGTGACCCGGATGGAGCCGTACCCGGATTACCTGGAAGAGGATCTGGATGAAAACAATAACCTCCAGGTGTTTGCCAACGGTGCGTTTGTGTTTGAGGCCCGCGGCATACACGGCAAGGTTTCCGTGGAATGGGATTACCAAGCCCCTGAAGGTGCCGGTGATACCCACTACTCCATCATGCGGGGCACGAGGGCGAACCTGGTAATCAGGCAGGGCGAGGAAGAAAACTATACGCCCACCCTGTATGTGGAACCGGTAAACGGGAGCGGCGGCGAACAGTATGAAACCGACCTGCAGATCGCAATTGATGAGATCGCCGGGGAGTACCCGGGGTTGACCCTTACCTCCACTGGTAAAGGCTGGCGGATTAACATCCCCGACGAACACCGCGTGGGGCACGAGGCCCATTTTGCCCAGGTCACCGAGCAGTACCTCCAATACCTGGTGGACGGGGAAATTCCCGATTGGGAGCGCATCAATATGCTGACAAAATATTACCTGACCACGCAGGCCTATAAAAAAAGTAGATAATCTCCCGCGGAAGGGGAAAAAGTACTGTCTTACAGTCATTCGGCATCGGGGATTACGGATTATCTGATTCTTGCCGGTGATGACTTTTATATTTCGTACAGGTCCATATCACGTTAACGTATGAGGTTTTTGTTAAACAGCGATTTAGTATTTCAGCCCATAGTTTAAATGATGGTACACGATTTATGTAACAAGTCTATGCAGAGTTTCTGCCCCGTCGTAGTGACATTGATACTATGCCTGTTTACGGTTTACGGGCCCTTTGTCAATCAATCCACCGCCTAGCGGAATACAGAATCAATGGATACCACCATAACATTGAAGGCCGAACCTGGTCTAACGTACAGTCATCTTAGATTGGCCATTCAGCCGGGTTCCACGCTGCGAATAAGGCTAATAAACGTTGACGAAATGCCCCATAACCTGTTGATAGTAAATCCTGGTCAACGGTTAAACGTTGTACGCCGGGCAGAAGCGATGGAGGTGGATGAGGGTGAACAACAATTTGTGCCAGACTCTCCTGATGTACTTCCGGCAACCCCGTTGCTTCAGCCCGGATAGAATGCCGTGATAACATTTACCGCATCGGAAAATGAGGACATTTATCCCTACGTTTGTACCTATCCGGGCCACGGTTTTGTGATGTATGGGACCCTGTACGTAACAGATACCCCTGGTGAACTGCCTCCACTTGCCGAGGATCCCAATATACCTGAAAGTGCTCGTGAAGATATGGCTGATACGGGTTCACTACACCCCTACACAATGGAGATGCCCCAGATCCATCGGTTATTCATGCCGGATGCCAGTCCTGCCGCCATCGCTGTGGGCATGGAGAATGATATATCCAATTGCTGGGATGCCGGGTACTGCTACCTGCGTTATGCCTGGTATGGCGGCTATGTTGATCCTACTGAACAATGGACTGACAAGGCTCACGAGCTGGCCGATATGGAGGGAACCATTTTTTATCGTAACAAAAATGGATTTCCCTTGCGCATTGCAGAGCGGGAAATGGAGGTCAGCCCGGATTTTGAAGGTTATGAACTCATAGAAAATTACCCGCGATTTATCTACACGCTCGGACAAATAACGGTACATGAGCTTGTTAAACCGTTGGAAAATGGCACCGGGTTTACAATTAATTATCAATTGAGGAATGTAAAGGAACCGGTCTGGTATACCGGAGCATCCGAAGTCTCCGCTGAAGTTACCGCTTCTGATGGCCGGTGGCAGGGCGAGTACCTTAGACTTTCACCAGACGAGGCATCAAATTTTACTATTACTGTAAAAAAGTGATTCTCTGACCGTGATGAAGCAACGCTTGTATCTATTGATCATTATTGCCTGCACGATTGGTATAATAGGTTGCTGTTCTACCCATGCCCCATCTGGGTTACCAGCCTATTCCGTTGAAACCATCGAGACACCGAACGGATTAAGCGTTGAAACCGGCGGTTTGGATTTTCTGTCTGATGGAAGGTTAGTAGCCTGTTTTAGGCGGGGAGAAGTATTATTTCATGATCCGAATACCGGCGATTGGTCGCTTTTTGCGAGGGGACTGCAGGATCCCCTCGGAAACAAGGCGGTTTCCGACACAGAACTACTGGTAATGCAGCGTTCCGAGCTCACCAAATTGGTGGATCGGGATGGTGACGGATCAGCAGATCTCTACAAAACAGTCACCGATGATTTCGGCATGTCGGGAAATTATCATGAATTTGCCTTTGGCCCGGAAAAGGATAAAAACGGCGGTTACTACATAGCACTGAACGTAGCTTCCAACCTTGCGGGAGTTCGCGATATGTTACGGGGTGAATTCAACGAACTGGGACGGCCGGGGCGCATGTTTTCTGCGGTGCCATACCGCGGCTGGGTTATGAAAGTAACAGCAGACGGCCAGACCATACCCTGGGCCAGCGGGCTGCGATCCCCCAATGGCCTGGAAGTTGATACCGAAGGCAATCTCTTTATCACGGATAATCAGGGGATTGGCTGGGTACAAGTAAACTTTATCATATCGAGGAAGATAATTTTTACGGACATCCGGCAAGCCTCGTTTGGGAGGAGAATTTTGAGAATATAAAACCGCTTGACCTGCCGGTACCTGTTTTGAATAAAATGCGTACCCGCGCGGCGGTACTGTTTCCACACGGTTTTTTCTCCAATTCGTCGACTCAACCCGTCATCGACCGTACCGGGGGTAAGTTTGGTCCCTTTACCAGGCAGATGTTCATCGGTGAAATGAACCATAAACGTATAATTCGTGTGATGCTGGAGGAGGTTCGGGGGACCTACCAGGGCGCGGCGGTGTCGTTTATTGATTCCACTGGGTTGCGCATCGGTAACAATCGCCTGGCTTTTTCACCCCAGGGAGACCTCTGGGTAGGGCAGACCGATCACGGCTGGCCGGGAGATCAGGGTATTCAGAAAATTACATGAAATGGTACCGTCCCCGTGGAGGTGCTCGACATGAGCATCACAGAAGCAGGATTTAAACTCACTTTTACAAAACCCTTTGACCCGATAGCAGCAAAAAATCCAAATAATTATCAATTTCAGCGATATTATTATAAGTATCATCAGGCATATGGCTCCGACCGGTATGACGTTGAATCAGTACCGGTGAAGGAAGTCGTGCTGTCGAGCGATCAAAAAAACGGTTTTACTCGCTCTCGAATCACTGAAAAAGGACTATATTTATGATCTGTCAATTCAAAATATAAAGGCGGACAATGGGGGAGATCTGATTCACAACCGCCTGATACTATACAGTGAATAAACTCCGGTAGGAGATGAAGTATTCATCAGAACCCTCGGCAGCTGAAAACAGCCTGTGAAATCAGCCACATTTAGAGGCATGAAATAGCAGATAAATTTACGATAAATGAACAGTTTGTATTGTTCCGGTTATATAAAACAGATTCGGATTTGGTGAACTTCTCATTCCATTTGAAACTAGAAAAAATTTATAGTAAATATGATACCTGATATTTTTAACACAAAGCTCGGTTTATAATGAAGGGAAAACGTTTGCACAAACTAACAATACTCGTAATCACCATGTTGTTGGCAGGCTGTACCTCACAAACGGAAGAGCCGGACACGAACACGGAAAATGCGGCACTCACCGAGCAGGAGCTGCCCCCGAATACCCTGTCCGAACTGGAGAAAGAGCAGGGCTGGCAGCTGCTTTTTGACGGGGAAACCACCGACGGTTGGCGTAAGGTATATGAAGAGGAGTTCCCATCCGAGGGGTGGATCGTAGAAGACGGGGTGCTGGGCGTGGAAGCCTCCGACGGCGAGCGGGCCGGCGGGGCAGGCAGCATCGTAACCGAACAGCAGTTTTCCGATTTTGAACTGCAGCTTGAAGTCAAACTGACCGAGGGCGCCAACAGTGGTATCAAGTACTATGTAGTTGAAAACCCGGATTTTTTTGAAGGAGACCCGGCCGGTCGCGGAATCGGGCTTGAATTCCAAATACTGGATGATGCCAATCACCCGGATGCGAAAAACGGGGTTAACGGAAACCGCACCATCGGATCACTGTATGACCTGATACCGGCTGACAAAGACAAGAAGGTGAACCCGGTCGGCGAATGGAACAAGGTACGGCTCGTGAGCCGTGATAATCATGTGGAGCACTGGCTCAACGGCATGAAGGTACTGGAGTACGAGCGGGGTAGTGACGCGTTTCGGGCCCTGGTCGACAAAAGTAAATACCACGGATATGAGGGATTCGGACTGGCTGAGCAAGGACACATTCTGCTGCAGGACCACGGCGACAAGGTTTCGTATCGGAATATTAAAATTCGAACATTCGAGTAATTTCAATTACAAAACAAAAAATTACAAGAGTCATGGATGGAAAAGATAACGGGCACTCACGCAGGGATTTTCTCAGACAGCTGGCACTGGGCGGGGCGGGGCTCACACTGGGGGTTAGCGCTAAAAGTTACGGCAACATAATCGGAGCGAATGAACAGGTGAATATCGGGGTGGCCGGGCTCAACGGGCGCGGCAAGGCACTGATGCGGGCCGTCCAGGATGTCCCGAACGCCCGGTTGACACATGTTTGTGATGTGGACCGTCGTGCGATGGAGGAGGCCGCCTCCATCGCCAAAAATGATTTCGGAGTTCAGGTAAAGAGCCAGGGTGATATCCGGAAGCTCGTCGAAAACTCCGACGTGGATGCCATCGCTATTGCCACCCCCGACCACTGGCACGCCCCGATGACGATCATGGGCGTGAAAGCCGGTAAACATGTCTATGTGGAAAAGCCGTGCTCGCACAATCCCCGTGAGGGAGAGATGCTGATTGAGGCCCGCGAGAAATATGGCAAGGTGATTCAGATGGGCAACCAGCAGCGCTCGGCCCCCACCTCCATCCAGGCTGTTCAGGACATCCGGGAAGGGATCATCGGCACTCCATACTTCGGCAAGGCCTGGTACAGTAACGCCCGCGGACCGATCGGGCAGGCGAAACAGGCCCCCGTGCCGGACTGGCTCAACTGGGAGCTGTGGCAGGGGCCCGCACCGCGAAGACGCTTCGAGGATATCTGGGTACACTACAACTGGCACTGGCACTGGAACTGGGGAACCGGGGAGATCAACAACAACGGTACCCACGAAATTGATATCTGTCGCTGGGCGCTTGGTGTGGACTACCCGGTAAAAACCACCTCCTCCGGCGGTCGCTACCATTATAACGACGACTGGCAGTTCTACGACACCCAGATTGCCAATTTCGAGTTTGAAGGTGACAAGATGATTACCTGGGAAGGCAAAAGCTGTAATCCCTTCAATTACCACGATCGCGGGCGCGGTGCCACCATCCACGGAACCGAGGGAACCATACTACTCGATCGTAACGGCTATATGGCCTGGGAC